>JAJRBS010000154.1 GCA_028679325.1 Methanoregulaceae archaeon
TCTGTCACTGACATGATGACTTGTCATGCAAACAGCACATGATGTCTTTTTACCAGCCATGCACATGCTGTGAGATGAGGAAATTTGTGTGAACAATGGCCAAAGATATGAATGACTAAAAGAGCGGGAATTATTTTTTCGGATCCAAAAAAAAAGAACCAGGGGATTCCCTGGCTTGTTCATAACCCGGCTTTATGCGAAGACCGAGCTGTAGCTCATGGACTTGGCAAACGTGGAGATGTCGCCAGAGACGCCAGTGATGTCAGAGAAGACCATGGTCTCATAGAGATCTTCGGCTGGTTCGGTGACATTTCCTGCTTCATCGGTTGTCTCACGTCCACCTTCCTTAATGCTGCCCCTGATGAATGCAGAGACTGATCCCTTGGACGGGAGGTCGGCTGCGTAGGAGCTGACACCGACGTTGTTGAAGATGGCAACGCCCGGGTCCGCGGACTTCATGATGAAGCGGTCACCCATCTGGGTGTTCAGGTTAGCGACCTTGAGATTCATGTTGCTACCGGTTTCGACCCGGTTGCAGAACGAGGGTGCCTGCTTTTCTGCACCGAACGGACAGAGCATCTTGTCGCCGATGGTCCCGTAGTTGTCCCCTGCACCGTCGACCATCATGTAGTCGTTGGTGATCATGGATGAGGCATCAACGCCGAGGTAGGTAACCTGCTTGACGGCCTGGATGTTGTACTGGCCGCTGACCTTGTTTGCGGTCGAGACATCCAGGTCCTTGTCGTAGGAGATAAACCCAACTTCGCTGTTCTGGGTATCCTCGGTGTAGACGGACTGGTAGTAGGTGCCGTTTGTGAGCGGGGGCACTTCAGTGAGTGAGCTCTCACCGCTGGCAATCGTCAGATCAACGCTGCTCGCCTGGTTAAAATTCCCGGCTGCGATAACCGTCGTGGATACCGCGAGGCCCTGAACTTCATTGACCTTCGGGATCCCGGGTTCTGCCATTGCCATGCCGACCACGAAAAGGGTCAGAGCAATGACCAATATTCCGAATTTCTTCATTTTGTTCCTCCAACATGCATGCTGATACTCTCAGCACCATCACATGATTCGAAAGAATTGACTTAAAAAAAGAAGAGATGCCAGCGGTGGATTGATCTAGCTTCCCGGTTCAATGAAATATTTTTTTGTTTCTTTGTTTTCTCCCCTCATTTTCGGTATTTCTGACAATCAGAAAACCGGCAGGATTCTCCACTGATTGCCTCGTGACTCTTCAGGATCCAAGATATTCACGATTTCCCGAGCCGGAATAGGGTTCATGGCAACGGTGTCTGGGGGCTCGTTTCGATCCTCCTGGAAATTCAGATCACGAGATATCAGGATACTTTCATACGTATGGGTAAAAATGGATTTTCCCTGTTTCCTTCAGCTGCCATTCGGGGATCCCGGAGTGGCCGGGGTTGCTCCCCTGGCTTCTGCAGAAAACACGGAATTGTAGGTCATGGACTTTGCGAAAGTCGAGATGTCACCGCTGACCCCGGTCGAGTCAGAGAAGACAAGGGTCTCATAAAGGTCCGTCGGGTCTTCCGGAATAATATCAACGCTGGTCGCTTGAGCGCGTCCTCCCTCCTTGATGCTGCCCCTGATGAATGCAGAGACCGATCCCTTGGACGGGAGGTCGGCTGCGTATGAGCTGACACCGACGTTGTTGAAGACTGCGACGCCCGGATCTGCCGACTTCATTATGAAGCGGTCACCCATCTGGGTGTTCAGGTTTGCAACCTTGAGGTTCATGTTGCTCCCGGTCTCTATCCTGTTGCAGAACGACGGTGGTTTTATGTCGCCTGCGAAGGGACAAATCACGAGGTCAGCAATGTTGCCATAGAGTTCACCAGCGCCATCCAGCAGCAGGTAATCATTGGTGATAACGGACGATGCATCAACCCCAAGGTAGGTGATCTGTTTGACGGCCTGAATGTTGTACTGACCGCTGACCTTGTTCGCGGTCGAGACATCAAGGTCCTTATCATACGAGATGAATCCTACCTCGCTGTTCTGAGTGTCTTCCGTATAGACACTCTGATAGAGAAGACCGTTCGGATCGCCTACCGGGGGCATGTTGGTGATCGGGTTCAGCCTGCTGATGGTCAGATCAACACTGCTTGCAGCATTGAAATTCCCGGCTGCAATAACCGTGGTTGATGTTGTAAGTCCCTGGACCTCGTTGACCTTCGGGATCCCGGGCTCTGCCATTGCCATGCCGATAACCAGCATGGAGAGGGCGATAATCATGATTCCGATTTTTTTCATTCACTCCTCCTACACTTCATGCTGATACGATCAGCATAAGGAATTTTTTGATTCCATGATAATTATAAAACTTCCGGGTTGCTGCCCGGTGCTTTGAAACGTACAATCAGGTAAGATTAAAAGAGAAGTGAAAGAGTACAATTATTTTCCCATTGATTCCGTCATGAACCTGACGGTTCTGGAAGCTATCTCTTGGTATTTGCGGAGCGTCTCTATTTTGTGACGGCAATTGGATCAGAAGAATAAAACCAAGAAGCCTCGAGTTACACTCTTGAGAATAAGGCACGGCTGCAGATGGCCGACCCCTCTTCTGCTCATTATCCCTACGAAATCTACTTGAGAAAGTCGAAGTTCAGGAAATTACCTGAAAGAAATAGGAAACCAGGGGAGATTTCCCTGGTTTTTGTTCGTCTATGTCAGTTTATGCAAAGACTGAGCTGTAGCTCATGGACTTTGCAAACGTGGTGATATCGCCGGAAACACCGGTGGTGTCAGAGAAGACCATGGTCTCATAGAGATCTTCGGCGCTCTCTTCGGTCGTGCCTTCACGGCCGCCTTCCCTGATGCTTCCCCTGATGAATGCAGAGACCGATCCCTTGGACGGGAGGTCGGCTGCGTAGGAGCTGACACCGACGTTGTTGAAGACTGCGACGCCCGGATCTGCCGACTTCATGATGAAGCGGTCACCCATCTGGGTGTTCAGGTTGGCGACCTTGAGGTTCATGTTGCTGCCGGTCTCGACCCGGTTGCAGAACGAGGGTGCCTGTGATTCTGATCCGAACGGGCAGAGCAGCTTGCTGCCAAGCGTTCCATAGTCTTCACCTGCACCGTCAACCATCAGGAAGTCGTTCGTGATGATCGAAGATGCGTCAACGCCAAGGTAGGTGATCTGCTTGACGGCCTGGATGTTCCACTGACCGCTGACCTTGTTTGCGGTTGAGACATCGAGGTCCTTGTCATAGGAGATGAACCCTACTTCGCTGTTCTGGGTGTCCTCTGTGTAGACCGAGGTATACATCACACCCTCCTCAATCGGGGGGACTGAGGTCAGGGGGTCTGCTCCCTGGATAATGTCGACCTGGACACTGCTTGCCTGGTTGAAATTCCCTGCCGCGATGACAGTTGTGGAAATCGCGAGTCCCTGGACTTCATTGACCTTCGGGATTCCGGGTTCTGCCATTGCCATGCCAACGACGAGGAGAGCAAGAGCGATGACCAATATTCCGAGTTTCTTCATAAAAATCCTCCTACAATTATGCTGATACTCTCAGCATCAATAATCAGACGATACCTAAACATATGAACCTTTTGCAATAGATCTCATGTGAATAAGGAATTCACGGCAAAATATGCCCTGAAAAGAGGGAAAAACGCACTTCTTAAAAAAAAGAAGGGACAAAAAGGGACGAACGGGGTTACCCCCGTGTCATCCGACTCCTTCAGGGACTGTAAGCAGAATCGTAGTGCATCTGCTTGTCAAAGATGGAGATATCGCCAATAAGGCTTGTGCGGTCCTCGAATGCGCCTTCTCCCCCAAGAGCGTCCGGATCAGAGTTGGATCCTTCCTTGGTCGTGCCTCTGATGAAGGCCTCGACCGAGCCCTTTGACGGGAGTCCGCTGGCATACTCGGTGACCAGGATGTGGTAGTTCGTCTCGACCGGGGAATCGCCGCTCCGGGTGATAAACCGGTTGTTCGCCTGCGTAGCAACATTCGCCACGCTCATCGTAAACGTGCTTCCTGTCTCTACCTTGTTGCAGAATGCTCCGATGGTCCCGTCACTGCCGAACGGACAGATCATCCGACCAGCGGCAGGCTGAGACGTCCCTGAACCACTCGTCATGAGGTATTCAGACGAATAGATCGAGCCGGCATCGATACCCAGGTAGGTTATCTGCCTGGTCGATTCGATGTTATACTGCCCGCTTGTCTTCCCGGCGGTGCTGACATCGAGGCTCTTGTCGTAGGAGATATAGCCGATTCCAGCAGTATGGGTATCCTCAGTATAGACACTCTCGTACACGCTGCCTCCGACGAGAGGTGGCACATCACTCAGGGACTGACCAGATGAGCTGCTGATATAGAAATCACTCTCCTGATCGAAATTGCCGACGGCAATCACAGTCGTCTGAATAGAGAGCCCCTGGACCTCGTTGACCGGAGGAACACCAGGATCTGCCATGGCAGTTCCACAGAAAAAAATTCCCAGGATTAAAATCGCCAGACCCGTTTTTTTCATTCATCCTCCTTCTACTGCTGATACTCGGGCAGCATCACTAGGAGATTGGACAAATGAAAATAAAACCTTTCTTCTCCTTTTCAGCCAAATGGGATACTATCGGGCTTAATTCAATGAACCTCGAGGTTCAAACGTCCAGCTGCACGATTCGTTCAATCCGCACCTGTGCGCAGATCCCTTATTTCCTGGCAAAGGTAAGATAGCCCGAATGACCGACCTTCGTTGACGGCCTTGTTCCCCTTTTGGTCCGGGTCATCTCCCGTTCGATGCATTCGATGGCCCTGACCTCTGCAAAGAGGAGGGAAGCCTCATCAAGAACTCCCATAAGATATTCGATGAAGGGGGTATAACAGGCCATGAATCCTCCCGGGCGGAGCAGTGAATGGGCATGCCGGACATGCTCGGGCCCTATCATCATATCATAGTGGACGATGTCATACGTTCCTTCGGCTGAAAGGACATCACCGGAAATCACGGTGACATTATCGAGGCCTGCTTCCCTGATATTCTTCCTGGCGATTTCCGCGAATTCTGGCCTTATCTCGTAGGAGAGAACCTCATGAGCGATCCCGCCAAAATAAATGGCGGCAATTCCTGTCCCCGTGCCGGCATCGAGCACCCGGTCCAACCGGTTCATTCCCGTATAGGATATGACCAGGCCAATGTCTTTGGGGAGCATCGGTGCCCCACTCCTTCGGGAATGCTCAAAGAAATCTGGTGGCCGGGGGAGATCAACCCGGAATTCGTACCCGGTGTGCGTTGTGATCGTTTCGCCAAGCTCAACCTTTGACAGGTCTTCGAGGTCGATCACTCCCTTGTCTGTGGAGTATGTGCCGTGACCTGTCTGAATAAAGTAGGTCCTGTCCCTCCCTTTCAGGAGCACTCTTTTTCCCGCCCCGATCATTTCGAGACCTTGAGAATCGCCTCGGCGATATCACCCCGGCAGGCGATAAGGGCTTTTCGGGCCTCATCGACAGAGACCGAGGCCTGCTCGGCTACAAGCCGGACGTCCTCGTCAGGTATCTCTGCCACCGATTCCTCGAAACGCGGAGTTCCCGATACCTGGTAGGTGGTCACCCCCTGCATAGTCATGGCTGAGACCTCCGCTGTGTCAAAGATCCAGTTGCCCTTGGAGGTGTAGATGACGATCTTTTCAACGCCATCGATCTGGTCCATCTGCATCCCAAGCTGCTTCATCATCTGCTTCATCTTCCGGGGATTAATATTTCCTGGCATCATGGGTTGTACCTTCCCTGCCGTACTTTTACCGCTGCACCGTAATTAAATACCAGCATCTCCCTGCCTGATAACACTGCCTCGCCGGTAGCGAGCAGGTCATCGGAGGGGTTCACGACCACGACCTCATCGCCGGCCCTGATAGCGGGATCAGCGGTGACGACATGTCGGGCAAAGACATTCTTTCCCTGGCCGATGAACTCGGCCACTTCCCCTGCGACCACGACCCTGTATGCCGGCGGGTCCAGACTGGCCCTGAATCTTTCCGCACCTTCTATACCCAGGGTCAGCCGCCCATCGGCGGCCCTGACAGTTGCAAGCCGTTTCCCGGCCAGGGTGATCTGGCGGATGCGTCCGGTCCGCGAGAGAATAAAGTCACAGCTGTCCGGAAAAATGGCGTTTCCGGCACCCCTCCCAAACTGGAAATCAGCGATGACCCGGACCTGCCTGAGCATACTGTCCGGCGAGCAATTCATTGACACGCTTTACAAACTCCTGTTCGTTTTCACGGGGAATAGAGGCCCCGGCTGCGACACGGTGACCACCCCCGGCACCACCGAGGCTGGCCGATGCTTCCATCGCTGCACGCTGGAGATCGACACCCCGTGCCACCATCTGTTCTGTTGTCCTGAGAGAGACCTTGGTCAGTTCCGGGTCTTCCGGTTGTTCCACCATGATCAGGATAGGCTTGTCCCGGTTGAGCTTCGACAGTGCCATCCCGGCCCCGATCCCGACGATCGTGTCCGGGTAACGGTTTCCGACATGGATATACTGGAGATGCGAGAGCTCACAGACACCATTATCGAGGATGTACATCAGCAGCTCCCGGATGATGGCACGGTGATTTGTGAGCATATGTTCCGCCTGGCGGTAAGCGACACCCCGGTCTCCGCGGCAGATGCTCCCCCCGATTCGGGGCCTTGACCATCTCCCGCAGGAGTTTAAGAGAGTTGCGAATTCCTGGGCATTCCGGAGCGGGGTTCTCCCCGGCTCTCCGGGGAAGAGATATGACTCGCAGAAGAGGCGGGACACATTTCCCCCGTTCACCAGGAGCTGCTGGGCGAGGGCACTGGTGATGATCCTCCGGTGCTCATCCGACACTTCTTCCCAGACAACCCAGTTCCCATCCTCTCCCTTCAGAGGTACCTTCATCCTCTGGAGAAATTTCATGGCCCCGTTGACATTATTGCTGATCCCCGGGACAAACGGGTCGTCATTATACGCGAGGCAGACATGGAGGGGCCGGGTGGAAACGCCATAGCAGTTGAGATCCTTTCCCCGTATCTCGACCCAGCCTGCCTCAGATCCTTCGAGGGCGATCTCACGCGCCGGACCGATCAGCCCGCAATCCTCGCGGGCCATCATATCACCGATATTCCCGATCACCGACAGTCTGGCGAGGTCAGTGTTGCCTGAATCGATCTCCCTGGCCACCAGGTAGGCCACACCTGCAGCGGACAACTTGGTGTAACCGTAGTGGATACCGTTCACCTGCCGATAGGAACAGGGACCTTCCTGACTGACATGGTGATCGATGATAAGAACCTCATCTTCCCGGAGACCCGCTTCAGCAAGAAGGTTCTGCTGGCCTGCTCCCAGGTCGCAGAAGACCTTGAACGAGGTGTCCCGCGGTACTTGCCGCATGGTCAGGGGCTCGAGCTGGCGGACGAAGACCGATTTCACCTCGATTCCTTCGCGGGCCAGGGCCTGGGCGAGGATGGTCTCCCCGGCTATGCCGTCCGCATCGATGTGGGAGACGATCGTCACAGGGTTATGGCATACCATGTCCCGTGCTGCGGCCCGGGCATCATCGATGAGACCCATTCATGTAGTAATTTGCGGATCGATGGAAAAAAGGTTGGGTAAGTGACTATGTCCTTCATAAATTCAGCCTGATGCGGATATGCTCGTAATTCATAAGTATCCGAAAACCAGATGCTGGTACTCAGAGGATGGATTTCTGCATGGAACCTGAACCGGATCAATTCCCGGGAGGACTGGGAGAATTCGCCGATACAGGGATGATCACACATGAGCGCATGCGGGCGGTTGATGCCAATGCACAGGCCCTCGGCCTCTCATCACAGCAGATGATGGAGAGCGCCGGAAGGGCGCTAGCCGAGACCATCCGGGGGAGTGATCCCTGCCGGGTGCTCATCCTCTGTGGGAGGGGGAACAATGGCGGAGACGGGATGGTGGCCGCCAGATACCTGCAGGATCTCGAACCAGATCTCATCGTTGTGGGTGGACAGAGGATGACCGGCGAGACCACGGGACAGCTCCGCCTCCTCTCTCATTGCAGGGTCACCATTCATCCCGCCCTTTGCAGGGAGGATGTCCTGGCCCTCTCCGATCTGTTTGGGAACGCGGACCTGATCGTTGACTCGCTTCTGGGCACAGGGCTCCGGGGAGCGACCCGGGAGCCGGTGAGGAGTTGTGTCGAACTGGCCAACAGTTCACCGGGAAGGATCCTCTGTGCCGATGTCCCGACGCCCGGTATCCGGCCCGATGTCATCCTCGCCTTCCACCGCCCCAAGATCGAAGGGGCCCTTGTGACCGATATCGGAGTACCTCTCGAGGCGGAGATCTTTACCGGCCCGGGAGACCTTCACCTCGTTAAAAAGAGACCCCCGCATGCTCACAAGGGCTATGGTGGAGAGGTCCTGATCATCGGGGGAGGTCCCTACCAGGGGGCACCGTACCTTGCCGGGCTCGGAGCCCTCCGGGCTGGTGCCGATATTGTAAGGATCGCCTCCCCTGAGTTCGAACCCATCCCCGACCTCATCTACGAGCGTCTCGAGGGAAAGATCATCGGCGCAGAGCATATCGAACAGATCCTCCGGCTTATCGAGGGGGCTGACGTCGTGCTGATCGGGAACGGTCTTGGAAACAGAAGCCACGCGGTGGTACGGGCTATCGCTTCTCACTGTAGGAAGGCCGTCTTCGATGCCGATGCGCTGCGGGCACCCCTGCCTGCCGGGAAAGACTCGATCTACACCCCTCACGCCGGAGAATTTAAGCGTATGACCGGAGTCCAGCCGGGTGAAGATCTGGTCGAGCGCGCCCGGGCAGTACGGGAAGCGGCACGGAGGGGGACCATCCTCCTCAAGGGACCTGTCGATACCATCTCGGACGGAGAGAAGGTCAGGTTCAACCGGACAGGCACTCCTTTGATGACCGTTGGTGGAACCGGAGATGTCCTTGCCGGTGTGACAGCTGCGCTCTTCTGTCACCTACCGGCCTTTGAAGCGGCGTGTGTCGCAGCATATGTGAATGGGAAGGCCGGAATGGCCGTGGAAAGAGAACGGGGAGGCGGGATGCTGGCAAGTGACCTCGTTAACTGGATCCCTGATGAACTGTTTGGAAGAGGAGGGTGAAGGCATGGCTGAATTCACGCACATCCGGGGAGATTCTGTCCACATGGTGGATGTTGGAGAGAAGGAACAGGTCCGGAGGGAAGCGATCGCAACCGGGAAGATCCATCTTAGACCGGAAACTCTCGATGCCATCAGACGCGGAAGCACCGTCAAGGGGAACGTACTTGCCACTGCGACCGTCGCTGCAACGCTGGCAGTCAAAGACACTTCCCGGGTCATCCCGATGTGTCACGCCATCCCTGTTACCGGGATCGAAGTGGACTTCACCGACGGGGATACATGGATCGAGGCCACAGTCCGCGTCAGGTCGGTTGGCAGGACCGGGGTGGAGATGGAGGCCCTGACCGGTGTAACGGTCGCTCTCCTGACCATCTGGGACATGGTGAAGTCCTCCGAAAAAGATGAAAGAGGGCAGTATCCAGTCACCCGGATTGAGCATATCCGGGTCCTGGAGAAGAGGAAGGGGTAGATGGCCCGCTATACCGCGGGAATGGCTTTAAGGCTTCCTGTGCAGAAAGAATAAGGCCGTACGGGATCAGTCCCGTGAAGGAATGTAGCGACCTGTTCGCTGAACCTGAAGGTGATACAAAGATGTCGAAATCAGTGTATGCCTACATACGTGAGGCATGGAAGAAACCCTCCGAAACACCGGTAAAAGACCTGCAGTGGCACCGGATGCAGATTTGGAGGCGTGAAGGCAGTGTGGTCAGAGTCGAACACCCGACCCGTATCGACCGTGCCCGGAACCTCGGGTACAAGGCCAAGCAGGGCATCGCCGTGGTCCGTGTGAAAATCCGGCGGGGTGGACGACGAAAATCACGCTACGTCCGCGCCCGGCGCTCTATACGGATGGGCAAGAACCGCATCACACCAGCGAAGAGCCTCCAGCGGATAGCAGAGGAACGGGCTTCACGCAGGTACCCGAACATGGAGGTGCTCAACTCGTACTGGGTCGGGCAGGACGGGAGGCAGAAGTGGTTCGAAGTCATTCTCGTTGATGGTCACCACCCGGCGATAAAGAGCGACAAGACTCTCTCCTGGGTCTGCAACCCGACCCAGAGAGGGCGTGCAGAGCGCGGGAAGACCAGTGCCGGGAGGAAGGGCCGGGGCATGATGACCCGGGGATTCGGTACCGAGAAGACCCGCCCGAGTATCAGGTCGCATGGAAACCTGGGTAAATAAGATAATCTCTTTTTTCCAGATCCTTTCCTGATGGTCACCGATTGCTGCGTTCATCCGTACCCTGACGGGGACACCTCGCTCCGCAGGATGGCCCTCGAAGCCGGGGCTCTTGGTTTTGACAGCATCGTGGCTCAAGTCCGTCAGGGATCCATCTACCAGGGGATCAGAATAATCCCTGCCGCGATCATCGCCGAGACGGATGCCAGGAAGGTCTCCGGCCGCCTGAAAAGAGCGGGAGGGGAAGGTGTGCTGGTGATGGTGAATGCCGGTGAAAACGGATTCAACAGGGCAGTTCTGAATATCAGCGGCCTGCATATCCTGCGCCAAGTCCACAGGACCCAGAAGAATTCCTTTGACCATATCGCCGCCCGCACGGCGACCTCACGGAATGTTGCCATTGACATTGATCTGTACCCCCTGATTCATGATACCGGCACCTCCCGGCAGAAAGTCCTCCAGCGCTACCAGGATATCATGACCCTCCGGTCAAGGTACCGGTTTCCCCTGACTCTGTCAAGCAATGCCTGCTCATGGCTTGATCTCCGATCAGTCGACGACATGTACCACCTCTGTGGATTGATCGGTATGGACGAAGGAGAGGTCAGGGAAGCACTGGAAACGGCTGACGATCTTCTCATGCCATCCCGCCCGGCCCGGGAGGTCTTATGAAGCCACGGCCCCCGACGCTCAGGACCAAGAAAAGATACATTCTGGCGAGGATTGATCCTCCCGGGGTCGAGATCGGACCACGAGACCTCTATTACAGCATCCTCGAGTCCCTGACCAGCCTTTTTGGTGATGTTCTTGCAGCAGAGGCCGGTTTTATCCTCATTTCGTGCGAATCAGGGTATGCAGAGATCCGCTGTACCCGGGGTCTCGAGCATCAGCTGAGGACTGCGCTGTCAACAGTCACCGGGGTCCAGGGAAAGAAGGTCGCTCTCCGGTCCCTTGCCACGTCAGGGACACTCCTGGCGCTCAGGAAAAGACGCTCGAGGCCCCTCCCGCCCCAATCCGAAGAGTCCGGTGAGTGGGAGATCTTGGGCAGCGTCTATTCTGCACGCCGTTACCAGGGTCAAAAGGTTGATTTGGTGGAAAAAGGAATTAAAGGACAGGAACTGTTGTTTCTCACACAGGACGATCGAGAGGAGTTTTAATGCAGCCACAAGCATACCAGATGGGATACGACCGGGCCATCACCGTCTTCAGTCCCGATGGCCGTCTTTATCAGGTCGAGTACGCCCGCGAGGCCGTGAAGAGGGGGACCACGGCCGTGGGGATAAAGTGCAGGGAGGGAATTGTGCTCATCGTCGATAAGAGGGTGAGCTCCCGCCTTCTCGAGGCATCATCCATCGAGAAGATCTTCATCATCGATGAACATATCGGGGTGGCATCTTCAGGCCTGGTCGGGGATGCCCGGGCCCTCGTTGACCGTGCACGTATCGAGGCCCAGATAAACCGGGTGACATACGACGAAAGCATTGACGTTGAGGCCCTTGCCAAGAAGCTTGGCGACCACATGCAGACCTACACCCAGTTCGGGGGCGCACGGCCCTACGGGACCGCCCTTCTGATCGCAGGGATCAGCGACGGTGAATGCCGCCTCTTCGAAACAGACCCGAGCGGGACCCTGCTCGAATACAAGGCAACCGGGATCGGCATTGGCCGTACCGCGGTGATGAAGGTCTTTGAGGAGGAGTACTCATACGAGGCCAGCCTGAAGGAAGCAATTCTCCTCGGATTAAAGGCCCTCCACGATGCGACAGAAGGCAAGTTCGATGTGAACACCGTGGAGATCGGCGTCATCGAAGTCAGGGACCAGGTTTTCCGGAAGATGGCCAAGGAAGAGGTCGCATCATTTGTCGGTGAGTTCGAGAAGTAGGGTGCACAGGTCATGATACCCCTCGACCGAGCGGTGGTGGCACGGCTTGAAAGTCATGGCGAGAAGTTTGAGATACTTGTCGATCCGGATCTTGCCGTCCGGTACAGGCAGGGCGACCCGATAGACATCGAGGAGATGGTCGCAGCACTCTCGGTCTTTGAGAATTCTTCCCGGGGGACAAGAGCCTCTGACGAATCGCTGAACAAGGTATTTCATACCACGGATTTTCCCCCCATTGCAGAGAGGATCATCAGGAAGGGAGAGATACACCTCACGGCTGATCAACGCCGGACACTGATCGCGGATAAAAAGAAACAGGTCATCACCTTCATCTCCCGCAATGCCATCAACCCCCAGACCGGTCTCCCGCATCCTCCCCAGCGGATAGAGATGGCCATGGACGAGGCCCGGGTGAACATAGATCTCTACAAATCCCTCGATGAGCTGGTGAAGGAGACGATGAAAGCCCTGCGCCCGCTTCTTCCCATCAGGTTCGAGGAAGTGAGGATCGCCGTGAAGGTCCCTCCCGATTACGCGTCAAAATCGTATGGGGATATCCAGGCGGCTGGCCTCATTGAAAAAGAGGAATGGCAGAAGGACGGGTCCTGGATCTGCGTTGTCAGGATCCCGGCCGGGATCCAGGGCGAGTTCTTTGACCTTATCAACCGGGTCACGAAGGGGCAGGGAGAAGTGCGCATCCTCAATCAAGTATATTAACCGAAAAGACTCAGTATAAAAGACAGTTTGCCGGAGGAGAAGATATGGCCCGTTCAATGCAGAAGGCAAAAGGAAGCGTGACTGGAAGCGCCGGACGTTTCGGCCCGCGCTATGGAAGGTTTGTCAGAAAAAGGGTGGCTGAGAGCGAGAAGATAAGCCGGGCTGCCCACCGTTGTCCCCGGTGTGATGTGGTGGCGGTGAAAAGAGAAGGCACCGGGATATGGGGATGCCGCAAGTGCGGGTTCAAATTCGCCGGTGGTGCTTACCAGCCCCAGACCCCGCAGCTCCGCATCGCGCTCCGCACCATCGACCGAGCCCTGGGCAAGGAGGTCTGAGGTTTGGCAGGCTCCTATAAGTGTGCACGGTGCAAAGCCAAGGTCGAGATCGATGTCAACGTCCGTTGTCCTTATTGCGGACACCGGATTCTCTTTAAGGAACGCGGTGCAGCGATCAAAGAGCTCAAAGCTCGATGACCATCGTCACCACGTCGCGAAAACCTGTTCCTGAACTCCGATCCCTGGCCAGGGATTTTGCCTTTGCCACGGGGTGCAGGTATATACTCCGGGGGAAAATGGGGCTCCCGGACCTGCACTCCCTGGATCCGGCACTTATCCTTTTCTTCAAGCGGGAAGGGTATTTTTACCTCCGATTAGACGATCATGGCAGGAACACCGCCGAATTCGTCATAAGCTCAATGACCATAACAAAGCGCGAAGAGGCGATGACCCGGGGCATAGAGGTCGGTGACCCATCCATTTATGAGCGGCTGGCCCCATATATACCGGTGAAATTGTCAGAAGGAAACGGAGGATCGTGCGTCTTTGACGGGACGCGGTCTCGCCGTTACCTGCTGCGACTGATCATTCATGAAGCATGAGGCCCAGTTCAGGTTCAGGTCGGATAAGGCCCGGGAGATATTCCGGGCGGTGAGCCCTGAAACGGCGGCTGAAGTCAACCCCCGTTCCCGGGCCGAATGCCGATATGAAGAGCCCGATACTCTGGTGCTGAAGGTCTCTGCCGCCGATGTCGGAGCTCTCCGGGCTTCATTAAACATGTGGCTGCGGCTGGTCAGCGTGGCCCAGGAGATGCAGGATCTGATCATCGATCAGGAGAGGACAGCATGAGCAGTGCCATTTCCCCAAAAGTCCAGAACCAGATAGCCAT
>JAJRBS010000176.1 GCA_028679325.1 Methanoregulaceae archaeon
TGGCGCTCTGGGTTGAAAATTGTGACGCTGGCGAGGGAAGGGTTACCAGGTGGGTCGGCTATCTACCGGAATCTCTTTGTCTGATCATATGCAGGAAACCTCGGCCTTATGACCCTCGGCATCTCATCCATGGTATACGCCAGGAAAATGAGAGGATACTCCAATGACTGCCTCGAACCTGACTCTCGTGCTTCATGGCCCGGAGATCTTTGATGCCGGTGACGTGCCGTTCTTAAGAGAAAGACTCAGGCCGGATCGGATCATCGTGGCCGGGGTAATGGCCCGGACTGCGGCAGAAGAGTCGGGTATCCCCTGCGAGTTCATCGGTCTTCCTCCGAGTATGGTTATCCGGGAGCTCAAAGGGACGGTCCTTCTTGCCAATCATGGCAAGACTCCTGAATCAGGACGTATCTTTGGGGAGATCGTTGCTTCCCGCCTTCACCCGGAGCCGCTCTGCCAGCTCGAGGCTTCCAGTAAAACCTTTTATGTCTGGAATGGTGGAGAGAACGACACCATTTCAGTTATCGCCGGTCAGACAGGTTATGCCCTCCGACTCGTCACCACCGGGAAACAAGCCCGCGGTGCGGAAAGAACCATCCGGGGATGCCGACCCGGGGAGCCCGTTTACGTCAATGGTATTGTGATCGGTACGGCAACAGGACCAGAGGTCGTTGTGCGATCTGTTTTAGGGAGGCTCGAGCCCGTTGCCGGGCTCATGCCAAAAGACCATGGTATTCTGAAACTTCACCGGTACAATTTCACAGACCTCTCACGAGTCTGGTGCAAGAGCGGGACTCTGCGAACTGCCGGTCCGGGGAGGGGGAGCCGAAGGAATGGGCCGGGCCATGTTATCCTTGTCGATCACTGTGGTCACGAGCTGTACCGGAGAATCACGCCGGATACCTGTGGGATCGTGAGTATCGGGGATGACACCACAGCCGTCTGCAGTCATATCGCCTCCCACCTCGGTGTCCCCGTTTTTGGAGTCATTGATGGAGATGGAGACGGAATCGTGACGGGAGTTTTCGCTGCCGGATCTGTCATCGCCAGAGCCGTCCATGAAAAGGACGATGATATCGGTGCCGATATTACGGGATTCATCCCGGAACACTCCGTCGAATGGGATGACTTCGTGAAGGTGCTTTCAGACCGCTTATCCGGACGGGTGACCCTGGTTTATCCCGCAGAATGAGTATGAGGCTCTACTTTGACTGGCGGGTATAGCGATCCCGTATTCCGTCGAGTGTTTCGATCTCGTCAACTGACTTGTCATCGCGGATCCGGATGAATCGCGGGAAACGGAGGGCAAAACCGCTCTCGTAATTCGGGCTGACCTGGATCTCCGAATATCCTACCTCGAAGACCATCCCCGGCTCAAATCGCACCTCCTTCCCTTCCTGGCTGATCACTTTGTCCTTCTGCAGGGCATAGATCTCCTGGAGCTGTTCATCCGAGAAGCCCGTAGCCACTTTTGAGAGCGGTACGAGACCCTCGTTGTCCTGGCAGGCAAGCAGGAAAGATCCGAAGAGGTGAGCCCTCTTCCCTTCCCCCCAGTCAGCGCCGATGACGGCCAGGTCGAGGGTGTCAACCTCAGGCTTGACCTTGATCCAGTTCTTCCCCCGGACACCCGGGGTATAGTGGGATCCGGGTACCTTCAGCATGATCCCTTCATGGCCGGCAAGAAGGGCATCCTGGTACATGCGGTTGATGACCGATGGATCGTCGCTCACCACCTGGGGGGCGACACGATCCTTCATCACCTCTTCGAGTTTCGCCCTGCGATCGGAGAGGGATCTGTCTATCAGGGTCTCCCCATCGAGATAGAGGAGGTCAAAGACGTTCGGGACCATGCGGATCTCCTCCCTCAGTGTATCTATGCCATACTTCCGTCGGAAACGGCGGAGAACGGACTGGAATGGCATAGGTCGCCCGTCTTTCATGGCCACCGCCTCGCCGTCGATGATCAGGTCATGATCCGTGGCGTTGATCAGGAGTTCGGTGATATCAGGGAGGGCCTCAGTTATATCTTCGAGCTTCCGCGAGTACAGCCGGAATACCTTTCCCTTCCGATGGAACTGGAACCTGCTCCCATCGTACTTGAACTCCGCTGCCACGGCACCGTTATCGGCAATCGCCCCTTCGATTGTCCCTTGCTGGGCAAGCATCATGCGGACGGGATGGAAGAGCTGGATGTTCACGTCCCGAAGATGTTGTTCCCCGGCCTTTGCCAGGAGGGCTACCTGCCCGAGATCGTTGAGGGCCTGGAAGGCATGCTCGACCAGGCGGCTGTCGACCGAGAAGGCCCGGGCAACGGCTTCCCGGACATTCCCTTCCCCGACACCGATACGGAGATCCTCGAGCATAATACGTGCCAGGTATCTCCCTTCGAGAGGTCTGGCATTGGAGAAGAGTTTCCGGACAATCCGCAGTTTTTCTTTCTGCGACTTATTCCCGGATGTTCCGGCGATGGCGGAGAGTTCACGCCAGACATCGAGCAGATTCAGCTCCTCGGAAAAAAATGAGGTCTGTTCCTTTGCTGCCAAAAGCTCCTCGACTGCTTTTCCGACATCTCCGGTTCGGTTGACAACCGAGACCACGTCGTCCTTGCGCTTGCCGGCCACATAGGCCACACCTTCGTAAAGGAGACTGGGTCCGATCCCCAGTTTTTCGGGGCTCCAGTCCGGAAAGATCCTGCCCATCACAAATCGCACGAAGACCGGTAGTTCATCATCAGCCAGATCAGGGAGGACTCTGCTGATGATCCCGATCATCTCAAGCCGGCCCGATTTTCCTTCCAGTTGTTCGCAAATGCGGGCAAAATCAAGAAAATTCATGCAGGGGGGACTCTTTTTTCTAGGAATTCACCGCTCGAGGGAATAAGGATTTGCTCCGGTGTCCCACAATCAGATGAGTATCCTGTTCGGCCATCCATCCGCGGAGCCTGGGTTCGATGCGATGGCAAAGGTGATCTCACCGGAGAAGAGACCGGTTCCCTCCCGGGCAGTAGAGAGTGCCTTCGCGGGAGTATTGTTCACTTCCGAGAGGTGGGCGAGCATCACCTGAGGGAGGTCATGGCAGAGTCTCCCGATGCAAGCCGAGGCATCGGGATTGGACAAATGTCCCCTCCGCGACCGGATTCTCCGCTTCAGCATCTCGGGATAGGGGCCGTTGGCCAGCATCTCCGGACAGTGATTACTCTCAAGGACAAGGCCGTCGCACCGGGCAAACACCGCCTCCATCGCTGGCGTAATCATCCCTGTGTCCGTGCAGCAGCCTATCGAAACACCGTCTGCGGCAATCCGGAAGCCGCAGGGGTCCCGGGCATCGTGCGATACGGGAAAGGATTCTACCTCGAAATTTCCCGCTCTCATCCTCTCCCCTTCCTGACACCGGATGAGGTCGACGGCAATCTTTTCCCGATCCCGGCACCGGATCAACTCGTTGAGTGTTCCTTCTGTGGCGTAGACCGGGACCCGGAGAAACCGGGCAAGGGCATAGGCACCCCTGATGTGGTCGACATGTTCATGGGAGAGGAAGATCCCGCGTATGGAATCGGCTGGTGCGCCTGCCGCTTCAAGCCGTAGAAGGATCTCCCGTTTCGAGAGACCGGCGTCAACGAGGATAGCTTCGCCGCCGCTCTCGACGTACAGGCAGTTCCCGCTGCTACCGCTGGCCAGGGCGATGCACTGCATTCTCCAGAGGAGTTGGATGGCAGGACACATAGGCATACCGGACAGGTCAACGAGAGGATGAAAGGGAAGTGTCCGGGTTTCGGGACTTGATGTTTAAGGAACGGTTCTCGCCTCAATCTCTTCAAGGATACCGGATCCCAGGAGAGACGCCGCCTCATCGCGCCACGAAGCGGTGAGCATCCCTAAATATTTCCTGCTCCCCTTCAGGGTAGTCATGATGCCGACCCTCTCTGCACGGGTCACGAGATCTTCCTGCTCCATCATGGCAAAGTAGGGTAGGACGTAATAGTGGGGGACACCGAGCTCGTCGGCAAGCCGCCGTGTGGTTGGGAACTTGATGCTCAGGCCCTCGGGGGAGAAGACGAGGGTGAGGGTTTTTTCCTCGAGGAGCTGGATACGGATCGCCGCCTCGAAGATAATGTCGATCGAGAGCTGGGGCATTGATCTTCTGGAGCTTAGATTTGCTGGCGCCGGTGATAAACATGCACTGTCAGGGCCCTCGTTTAAACGCTTACCAGGTTCGATGCTGACAATGAGACCGGTGAAAGCTGCGCTACAAACATCATTTCCCCGGAGAGTCTCAGATAGAGTTCCCATGGAGGTCCTGACGGCCCTTTCCAAATTGTCCGGTCACTGTACCCATCGGTTACCCCCCTGCCGGCATAGATTCATGGCTCATCCCGACACACTGAAAATCCGTTTACGATTGAAGGCTGGATGCAATGACCGAAAAAACATGCCCCTTCTGCAGCCCACGACTTCATGAACGTATCCTCCTCCGGAATGAACTGGCATTCGCCGTCTACGATATCAATCCTGTCAGCAAGGGGCATACCCTTATTATTCCCTTCCGGCATGTCGCCGGCTTCTTCGATACGACCCCCGAGGAGAAGTCAGCCTTCATGGAACTCTCCGTCAGGCTCCGGGAATTGCTTGACCAGCGGTATCATCCATCCGGCTATAATTTCGGTGTGAATATCGGGCATGATGCCGGGCAGGCGGTGATGCACGTCCACCTCCACCTCATTCCCCGGCATCCCGGTGATGCTCATGGAAAAGGGAGCGGTATGCGGTACGTCATTCCCCCTCAGCAGGTAAGGCAGGAGAAGCTATCCGATTATTAACCGGGTTTTTATGGTAACCGATTATTCTCCTGAAACGGGGAGGAATGTAACTCTCCGCATGCTTCAGGAAAATCAGTCAGGCCGATAAGAAAAAGTTGGAAGATTAATGCTTCTTCTTGTCTTCATCAGGAATCTCTTCGAGATATACGATCTCGGCCCCGATGTCTTTTGCAATCTGTTCCAGTTCAAATTTCCGGAAGTGGGTCAGTTCGATCTGAACCTGGCCGCCGGTGACGGCCACGATCCTGAACATAGGCTGCTTGGCCCCCTCTCTGACCTTCATTCTTTCCCGCACATAGATCTTGAGCATACGTTTTCACCTCTGTTTCATGTTCAGATGGTCGAGCTCCTATTAACTTTTTTCGACAACTTGAACAAGTGATATACCAATTGGTATATACCAGAATGTATTAACCGTGGCAGGGATAAATGTATCTGACATGACAGCCAAGCGCCACGATCTCGCCAGCAAGCTGCAGGGAGAGTCACTTGTCCGGAAAGGGCTTCTCCGGCGGTACGATGGTCAGCCGCATATCCGGCTCCTCCCTGAACTGAACGTGGTCAAGATCGGCGGCCATGGGATCGTCGATTACGGGAAGGAGGTCGTCCTCCCCCTGATGGAGGAGATCGGGGAGCTCTCGAAGAGCTACCGCATGCTGGTGGTAACGGGTGGAGGGGTCAGGGTCCGTCACATCCTTGATATCGGCCTTGACCTCGGAATGCCGACCGGGGTGCTGGCAGAGCTTGCAGGAAAGATCAGCGAGCAGAACGCGATCATGGTCTCGCTCCTCCTCTCGAAATATCACGGCGTAAGGATTCATACCGCCGATCTGCTGGAATTACCGATGCTCCTTGACCTGGGGGTTCTTCCTGTCATCCAGGGGACTCCGCCGTATGGACTGTTCGAACAGCCCCCGGAAATTGGATCCATCCCCCCGAACCGGACCGATACCGGTGCCTTCCTTGCCGCTGAGGTGCTGGGGGCAAAGAACCTGATCCTGGTGAAGAACGTTGACGGGCTCTATACTGAAAATCCTACCACTCATCCCGGTGCAAAATTCATCCATGATATATCGGCCCGGGAACTCCTCGACCTCGACCTCGAGGACATGGTCCTCGAGAAGAAGACCGTCGAACTTCTCCCGAATTCCCGGAGCCTGGATGCCATAAAGATAGTGAATGGCCACACCCGCGGCACCATTGAGAAGGCTCTGAGAGGCGAACAGGTCGGCACGATCATCCGGGCGAAATAGTAAAAGATCCCCGAAACAGGGACTCCCCGGGAAGAAAAGAAAGAGGTGGATACACGGAGCAGGAGTCGAAGACCGCAGCCAGAAGCGATCCCATTCCTCTGAAGTTCAACCTCTCCGAGCTTGCCGGCAGTTTCGGGGACTACGGGACCATCATCCCCCTTGTCCTGGCCATGGCCGTCGCATCAGACCTCGATATCAGCTACATCTTCCTCTTCTTCGGTATCTGGTTTGTCATCACCGGGCTCTATTACCGCCTTCCGATACCGATTGAACCTATGAAGGCGGTTGCGGTCATCGTGATTGCCGGAGGATTTACCGCCGGGGAGATCGCAGCTTCCGGCCTTATCCTCGGCGTCATCTTTCTTGTGCTGGGGTTTGGAACGATTATGGCTGTCCTTGACCGGTGGATCCCGCGGAGCGTTGTCCGGGGGATACAGCTCGGCCTTGCCCTTCTCCTCTTCCGATCATCGGCAACCTTCCTCATTGGCGATCCGGCTTTCTTCATCATTGGAGTGGTCATCATCGTTGCTTTCTTCTTCCTGGCCCGAAGGCTCTCGATCCCTGATATGGCCGCCCTGATCGTCATCGCCCTTGCCGCGGTTATCGGGATCGTGCAGTTCGGCTTTCCCAGTCTTCATCTCATCGGACCGCCTCACCTCGTCATTCCCGGTTTAAACGACTATGGTGTTGCTCTTACCGACCTCGTCGCACCCCAGTTCGGCCTTACCATCGCAAACGCCATTCTGGCGACAGCACTCCTGTCGCTCGATCTCTTCAACCGGGAGACTCCCCCAAAAGATCTCTCAAAGACCATAGGGCTCATGAACCTGACGTCGGTGCCTTTCGGAGGGATCCCGATGTGTCACGGTGCCGGGGGTTATGCAGCCCAGTACCGTTTCGGGGCAAGAACCGGAGGTGCAAACATCATTGCAGGAGCGATCTTCGTGGTCTTTGCTCTTTTCTTTGCCAGCCCTGAAA
>JAJRBS010000039.1 GCA_028679325.1 Methanoregulaceae archaeon
TCAAGTTTGGCTGCACCGGGGAGACATGCCTGATACATATTCATGGCTTCCTTGACGGTATGATTTTCATGGACAATTGCACCAATTGCCTTGATCATGCCAAGGGGATTGTCATCCTGGAAGATATTTCGTCCGAAGTCAACTCCCGCTGCACCCGCCTCCACAGAGTTGTAGGCCATCAAAAGAGCGTCCGGAGGACTGGTATACTTGCCTCCGGCAACGACAACAGGAGTGGGAGAGACAGAGTCAACTAATTTTGAAAATTCCTCACAATAGTAAGTCTTGATAATACGGGCCCCGGCGTCCTGGCAGATACGGGATGCAAGGGCCAGATAGCGCAGATCCCGGGCCATATTTTTACCGACTGCTGTTACTGCAAGTACGGGAATTCCGTATTCGTCGGCCTGGTTGATCATGTCGGTAAGGTTGAGAATAGTCTGTTGCTGATTGGCAGAGCCGATATACACACTGACCGCTACCCCGGCCGCATCCATCCGGATGGCTTCTTTGATGGTCACCGTGATCTTTTCATCACTCAACTCTTCGAACAACACGCTGTTTCCCCCGGTAACCCGCAACATGATGGGTTTTGACCCGACATCCTCGGGCGCAATGTTGCTCCGCACCGCCCCCCGCGTCGTCATCAGGCAGTCGCAGTAGGGAAGGAGCGTTTTTATGGTGTTGCTCATGTTCCGCAAGCCCGTTGTCGGCCCCTGGAAATAGGGGTGGTCTATCGCGAGCATAACGACCCGGTTATCTTTCGGATTGATGATCCGGTTCATCCGGCTCTGAATTCCGCTATCAAGATACGTACTAACCATGGGGACACTTCACGAGAATGAATGAGACATAACGGTAAAAAAAAGTTGGTCTTCTTTTTACTTTGCTCTGACGATGAGGTATCCCTTTTCTATCAACCATTTGTGAAATTCATGGGTGCTGTGCAGACAATGGGACGCACAAATCGCCCGGATTTCTTCATATTTCGGAGATTTTTCCTCTTCCTTATCCAAAAGCAATTGTACCGGGCATTTCACATCATGACAATATTCCCGGCGCTTGTATTCGGTATAACCCTGCATACCTGATTCTTGGAAGTGAAATGAAAAAGGTTTACGGAAATGACCCATCCCGTTCCCCCACCGAAGAAACCGTCATCGGGAACGCTTCTGTTCCCGGTCATCATCAAAGCGTTTGAGGGCAGGACCATTGGATCTCTCCAGGAATCTAACCAGTTAACGCCTACCGCTGTTCCGGTAGTACAAATGTCCTGGTACCTCTCTTCCCCTGCTCTACCCTCATTCCTCATATCATCTTTCGGGACCATGCAGGGAAATCATGATCGGGAAGGATTCATATAATCCTCCACGCAGCCCAAAATTTCAACTTTTTTATCCGCGCAAATTGTATATAAGAGTCCTTATGGCCCTACAGGCCCCTACGAGAAAGGAATTCCCCTCCTCGCCAATCGTAAATGAAACCCGGTGCCCACGTCCAGCCCCCTATCCGTTTTCCACGACCGCAATTATTATCATGCTTGAAGTCTATCAGGGCGTCGTTATGAATCACATGCCACGGATTGTGCTTTTCCTCGCCCTCGCGGGGATCGTTGTTGCCGCCCAGGCTGCCATGACTTCTATGAGCATTGAAGGTGTCGGGGTTAAAGGAGTGACTGCAAACCTCTTTGGGTATAGCGCCTTCTCGGCAGACAAGGAAGATATCATGAATATGTATCTCCACTCGGAGACAGGCGGAAAGAACACCCTATGGACCCCTGCCATCTCTACGTCCAAGTGGGCCTTTTCTCCTGGAGAGGCGTTCGGTGGATCAGAGATCGTGATATTCCGTGGAGGAAACTACGAGTCCGATGGTGATAAGGAAATCGAGGAAGGGGGCTGGGAGGCCTTCAATTTAAAAATTACTGAGTTTAATCATTACGATCCGAAAAAACCGCCCAAACCACCCAAACCACCCAAACCCCCTAAAAATAAATCAATAGAATCAAATTGGGTAGGATTTAATCCAGAGCCGTAAACCCTTTACGAGTGAGCACGGGGATGCCCTCTCTGGAGGAGATCATAATGACGTTGCATTACCCCCGTTATCGGGCTGGTCCTGATAGAGGGAACCCCGATGACGCAGCGTTATTCTCACCAGAGGGAGACGGTTTGCCAGGCAACCCTGGGGTTCTCCTCTGATTTCACCGGGGAGGTAAGAACAAAAGAGCAGGGGGAAGTTTTCAATCATGATCTCTCTGAGTGTGGGGCGATCCCTTGTCCGGGTTTCCAGTTGATAGAGGGAAAGGCTTTCTCACGGTTCTTTCCCCTGTGACCGATAGCCAGCCGTGATGCTCTATCCTATTGAGAGACGCTCTTCCCGGCTCCTCGTACACTACGCCTGCCCATTTCCCCGGCAATCAGCATCAGGACTATAAATCCTATTACTGCCACATCCATGACCTCTATCAGGACTTCCGGATTGGAAGCAAAATTGCTGGAGGCGACGGCAAATGCAGCGGCTAGATTCCGTTTACCAGTTCCGAGCGCAAGGACCTTTTTATTATCTTTATCCGGCCCACCCAGCAGGTAACCGATGACAGCAGCCCCGACCACCAGGAGGATGGACACCAGAATTCCGCCGGTCCCCAGAACTCCATAGGTCACATCGGAATATCCTATAAAATATCCGATGAACATGGCTATCAGGGACAGGTTGGCAGCCATATTCATCGTATGGACGAGGCCCGTGGCCACGGATTCGTACCTGGCCCGGATGAAAAGGGCAATCGCGAGCGGGATGAGCATCAGCACGATAAGGCTCCGGGCGATCTCCCAGGGATTCACCTGCACTCCGGTCAAGACAAAGGGCAGAACGAGGGGAAGGTAGGCGATCGTTACCACCATCAGGAGGACCATCAGCCCGGCGGTGAACGCCATACCCCCTTTGGCCACATGTACCAGCTTGGGCAGGAACGGCGCTCCCGCAGCGAACCCCACCAGGATCAGGCCGATCTGAATTCCCTCGGAGACAGGGATGACCCTGATGATCACGAGCGCAAGGATAGGCACGAGGACGAAGTTGGCCACGAGAGACATGATGATCAGCCGTCTGTCCTTGAGGGGGGCCATGATCTGAGGGATGGTCAGGCTGAACCCCATGCCAAGCATGCTGGTGATGATAAAGATCAGCACACCCAAAGAGCCGATGGCGATGAAGACAGGATCAAACTGGGTCATGCATTTTCAGCCCCTGCACCGTACTATTTTCATTGAGCCGGCGTTCATCTTTATCGACGTCCCTTCGGCGGATCCCTGCTCTCTGAATCATCATGTTCAACCTCTGGTCACATGAGAATCATCCTGATGTGATATGATTTGTGTGATCTGATATTCCTCTGTACCTGAACGTATACCCCCGGTTTCAGCCTGAGAGTGAAACACACGCTGGAGGTATAGTTGATTTCTGAATAACAGAGATGCCTATCTCTGGGGAACCTTTTCATTCTAACAGGGTATGAAAAATCAGGGCAGATAGGGGGCAGCCCTTCATCGGGCTGACACCGTCTATTCGGCCCATGCCCGGGTAAACGGGCCGAACTCTTCAGACGTGAATCCAGTGACAGATCCCGGAGGATTCTCCATAAAGGTGATATATCCGACTTGATCGTCCGGGTTCGGGAACGAGAGATACCACGTGTTGTTTGTCCAGTGTGTCAGATTCCCCGGGTAATGATACGGGCCGAGCCCGATGGTCATATTTCCCGCATCGGAGCCCTTATACACCTCCAGGGTACCGTAAAGGTCGCTCCGGTAATTCCCGGTGATGGCCGATGAAGGGATCGTTGCCAGGCCAGCATGTACCGGCCGGTCCGGGTTCTTTATGAGCGAGTTCCACCCTGCCTGCGAAGCCTTTTCCCGGGCTTGCAGATCAATCCCTGTCTTTCCGATGTAACGTTCCAGGAATTCGTCCCGTACTGCCTCGGGGAATGCCGTCAGCTGCTTGTTGGCAATCACCACGAGACCGCTCTTCTTCCCCGGGATGAGAACGACGATCGAACGGACGCCATCCAGGGCTCCGTTCTTCTCGATGACCCGCTCGCCGAGGAAATAATACGAGTCACAGCCGAGGCCGGTTGCACCATTGGGGTCGCGGAGAGGGCCACTGGCCCCTGCCGCCATGCTCGCCGCGTGAATCTCTTTCACGGTCTCCGGTGTGAGAATCTGGTTCCCGTCAACCGAGCCCTCGTTGAGCATCATCCGCAACCATTGTGTCATGTCCCTGCCGGTGGAGACCACCTGGCCGGCAGGAGGAAGGGAAGCCATCTCGAGGGGTATGACATGAACATCTCCCGGCGCACCACCATGACCGGCGATATGGTTGTCATCGAGATAGAGTGTCTCCGGGCGGGCTCCCGATCGGGTCATGTTGAGCGGCTGAATGATCCGAATGTCCGTTACGTCCTCCCAGCTCGCGTTGTCCGCCGTTGCCGCGACTTCCCCGGCAATGAAATATCCAATATTCGAGTATTGGTACTTTTCCCGGAAACTGGCACCCGGCTCAAGATACTGTATCCGCATCAGAATCTCGCTGTTGGAGTACCCGACACGGCCCAGCAATTCCCCGTCATACGATTTGAAGCCCGTGCGGTGAGCGAGCAAATCACGGAGGGTTGCGTGCTCACCAGCATACGAATCTTTCAACGCAAATCCCGGCAGGTACCTGACAACAGGTGTGTCCCAGTCCAATTTCCCCTCCTCAACGAGAGTACCGATTGCCCCCGCGGTAAAATACTTTGATACCGAGGCGATCTGGAAGCGGGTGTCGGGATCAACCTTTTCAGGCTTTCCAATCTCCCGTACGCCGAACCCTTTCAGGTACACGACGGTATCGTTCTCGACAATCCCGACAACGGCACCCGGCACTTCGTATTCCGCCATTTTGGCGGTGACGAAATCATCAAAGTCGTCTTGTTTTCCGGTCTTTTGTGGTGTACCTGCACAACCGGCAAGAAAGACCATGCCGGCCACAAGAAAGAACAGGAAGGCAAATCGCAGGACAGGGATGTTCATGAAGGGGGTAAATATTGCATGACAAAAAATCTTGTGATCTGCAATTGTCTGTGAACGGCACTTTTTAAAAATATCCCAGCCATCTCCGGGATGCCCGGTCAGATCCCTGAAAAAAACTGACCTGCTTCTGCAATATGAGGGAAG
>JAJRBS010000067.1 GCA_028679325.1 Methanoregulaceae archaeon
CATCGTTTCGCTGGCCCTGAACGGCATCGGCCTCGCCCTCTTCATGCCCTCGGTGGTCAAGTGGGCTCTCCGGGGTGTCCGGAGGGAGGAGTTCGGCCTCCTCACCGGGCTCACCGAGACCTCCCGCCTGGCCGGGATCAGCATCAGCAATGCGGTCATCATCATCCTCTTCTCGCTCATCACCGGATCTGCCACCATCGGTGCAGCATCGACGGGGGAGTTCATCACCGCGGCCCGTGCCTCTGTGGCAGTCTATGCCGTGATGGCGGTGGCGGCCATGGTGATCGCCTCGTGGGGGTCATGGAGGAAGGAGGGGTGAGGAGACGAAGGTCCTGATTCAGAAGGTCTCCCAACCATATCCTCTTAAATATGAAAAACCCTAACATAAGGTAACCAATGCTTGACCATGCAGAGATAGCCCGGATCCTCGATATCATGGGAAACAGGAACCGCCGGCGCATCATCGAGCTGCTCCGCCAGAAGCCCTGTTTTGTCACCGAGATCTCGGATCGGCTGGTGCTGTCCCCGAAGGCCGTGATCGAGCACCTCCAGCTGATGGAGCGGGAGCAGATCCTCACCTTCCGGCTCGATGAGAGGCGGAGGAAATACTACTCCCTGGCCCGGGACATCACCATCGATGTGAGCCTCAATTGGCTCGACCAGGGCCAGAACCTTAAGCCCGACCGCATGGGAGAGCTCCGCCAGGCCCTGTTCATCCTGCGGAAGATGGTTACCGCACGGGAAGAGATCACCGAGTCTCTCCGGAACATCGAGCAGAACATCGACGGCCAGATACGGGAGATCGTGCGGCAGGGGAGCGAGATTCTCGGGCAGGACGGGGAGATCGACCTTCTCATCGCGCTCGCCCACAGCGATCTTTCAGCCCGGGAGCTCATGGAATTAACCGGCGTGCCCGAAGACGAGCTCTGGCCAGGGCTTGAAGACCTGAAGGAGAAGCGTATTGTAGAAAGGGAGGGTAAGACCTTCCGGTTGTGTGGTGCCCATGCCCGTTAACCCGTATGACGACTTCTTAAAAAACCTGGCCCGTATGGTCGAGGACATGATCCGGGAGATGCCGGACACCGACGGTGTCCGGTTCGTGGGCTGCACTATCATCGCCGGAAATCCGGGCGATGTCCCCCAGGTCATTTACATGGGAAAGAGCCCGGTCGAGGAGATCGAGTACGAGATAGTCGAGGACGAGAACTACGTCTTCGTAACCGGGAGACTCCCGCCGCAGTCTCCGGGTGCGGCCTACGCTGACATCGCTCCGGAGCAGGTGACCATCATCGTCGGCGAGAAGAAGGCCGTCATCCCCCTCGGTGACAGGATCGACGTCATACACTCCTTCTACCAGGTCCGGCACGGGGTCATCGACATCATCCTCAAAAAGAAGAAGAAAGTCACACCCTGATCAGGGTGTCGCCGGAGACCCACTCGGAGATCCTCTTTTTATCCGGCTTGTACTCGCGGAACTGCCGGAGCGATACGGTGAGGTCCCGCGTAAAGGCAAAATATCCTATCTGCGTGTTCCGGCAGAGGCGGAAGGCCATGTCCATCAGGCCCCGCGGATCCGGCCGCTCCTCTCCGAGCCAGAGATGGAAGATGTTCCCGCCGTCAACGATGGGGAAGAAGACGTGCTCGATCTCCATCCTCTTCGCGAGAGGGATGTTCGCTCCCGGAGCCACGTGGGTGCCGTTCGTGTAGTAGATGGGGAGGTCCCGGGTCTTCCCGAGCCTCTCGAGGCCACGGTCAAGGTCGCCTTTGATCACCTGTTTTGCATATTCCCGGTAGTCCTTGGTGAGCAGATCCGCGACCGCGAAGCGCTGCCCGGTGGTCTCGGCCGGCGTCCGGGCGAGCGCGATGGTCATGTTGTTCCGCTGCGAGAGCTCCTTTGCATAGAGCTCCATCTCGGTCATGGCCCGGACAGCCAGCACGAAGGCCTCCTGCGACTCGTGCAGCTGGTGGCCAGTGTGGTGCTGGACCATCTCGTTGACCCCAACCACGCCGATGGTGTACACCAGCCCGTCGAGATCCACGGCAATGGCCCCGCGTTCACCGGTCTCCGGGTCTTTCGGGCGCTGCATGGCAAAGGGCATCCGTCCATGTGCCCGGATGATCTCGAGCCACCGTCGTTTTATCCGGAAGACCTCGACGCAGATGTCCATGAGGGCCCGGAGATCGGCAAAGAGGCGGGCATCGTCCTTTTCGGCCTCGTAGGCAGCTCGCGGGCAGTTCAGGGATACCACCTGCCAGGAGCCCATCGAGAAGTGCTTCCCGTCACGGAAATAGAGTTTGTTCTCGAATTCGCTGTCCTCATCGGCGACGGCCGAGAACTGGTAGGCGCAGCACTGGTAGCAGGATATGCCTTTCCCCGCACCACGATAATCGGGGATCTGGTTGTCGTAGTAGGGTGTGCCGAACTTCGAGGCCAGTTCGAAGGTCAGGAGGTAAAGGTCGCGGTAGGTCGGAAGATCGGGATGTTCCGCGTTGAACTCCTCGTCCTCCTCCATGAAGTCGGGCTCGATGCTGATCTCGGGCTTGGGGAAACTGAAGGGCTTCCCCCAGGCGTCGCCATCGAGCATCACTTCCATCATGGCCTTGAAGAGCAGCCTGACCTCCCGCTCGAACTCCCGGTAGGTGCGGAGCGGGGCGGCCGTCCCGTCCCACACCTTTCCCTTGTACACGCAGGGCTTGTCTTTCCAGAGAGAGGGGACACCGGGGCTGAGCTGGACCGAAGAGAAGACCAGCTGGCCGCCGCGGGCCACCATCATCTGAGTCATCTCGTACACGAACATCTGCATGAGCTGCCGGATGTCGGGATACGCCATTCCCTCGAAGAAGGGCGAGAGGAAGGTGAGGAAGTTGTAATAGCCCTGGCCGCCGGCGAAATTGGTCTGGGCGCTCCCGAGGGCCTTGACAGCATGGAGGACTGCCACCTCGGCCCTCTTCGCCGGCCCGGCCACCGAGGCCTTGGTCCCGTTGCCGTCGGGCATGAGCCCGTAGTACAGGAAGTAGCGGAGGTCCCAATCTTGGCAAAAAGGCCTAGTACCAAAGTACTCGAGGTCATGGATGTGGATGTCCCCGAAGAGATGGTGATCGGCAAGGTGGGGCGGGAGCTGGAGGAGGTACTGCTCCTTACTGATCTTGTCGGCCTTCTTCTTGTGGGAGGTCTCGGCGTTCTCCTGGAGGTTCGCGTTGTCCTTGGCCTCAAAACCTCTCCCCACATCGATAAGATGGGCGTCGAAGACCGGGGTCCCCACCCGGGTGCAGACGTTTCGGTACTGGATCATGCCCTTCTCGAGCAGGGTCATGTTCACGATCTCCCGGATGAGCGGGCCGGAGAGGGCTTTTAAGCCAAGGGACCGAATGCGCTGCTCCACCAGGTAGGCGATCTCCTCTGCGGTCTCTTCATCGGCGCCATCGTATCCGTAGAAGGTCCCGACCAGCCGGGTCTCCTCGATGATCTGGTTGACAATGCGCTGCCGGTCCCAGTCGACGATATGGCCATCCGAGGTCCTGACCGGAGGGAGCTGGGGGACAAAGACCCCCTCG
>JAJRBS010000083.1 GCA_028679325.1 Methanoregulaceae archaeon
ACCCTTCCTGGACGATGTAGAACCTCCTCCAGGCGTTCTCGATGTTCCGTTTCATCATCGACCCGAGCGGGCCGTAATCGATGAAACCGGCCACCGAACCATAGCACTCGGAAGCCGGCCATATGAAACCCCGTCGCCTGGAGAGATCCATTATCTTCTCATAGACATCGCTCATGGGACCCTCAATACTCTCTTAGTCTCTGGCATCCCGGAGAGAAAAAACTGTGTGAAAAAACGGTTCCGACAGGTTCCCGGGCACCCCCTGAAAAACCGGGCCGGTGCGCAAAGGGCGAGAAATCCCGTAATTCCCTGCGAAAACCCGGATCCAGGAAAGATAGCCTTATATACGTTGGCGGGGATCTATATCGGTTAGCCGAACCATGCAGGACGATACACGAAAGACACAACTCCTCGAGCTCTTCAGCAATATCTCGGGTAAGACCAAGATTGTCGAGCCGATGAAGAAGATCCATGGCACCCTCCGCGACCGCGAGGCGGTCGAGCGGGAGGTTGCCCTGGTGATGCGGGAGATCCTGGAACAGGGGCTCTTCAAGACCAAACTGCGGCCGATCCAGCTGGCAAAACTGGTCTCTGCCTACTATGCCGGGAAGAACGATACCGAGATCGCCCGGGAACTGGGAGACGAGAAGCTCTCGAAGACCGTTGCCAGAGCCCGGGTCAGGCTCAAGCTGTTCAGGGACCTCGACTTCAAGATGCCCTTTGACCGGGAGAAGATGGAGCAGCTGCTGGTCACCGGGAAGACCATGAAGGAGATCAGCGACGAACTCGGGGTCAGCCCCTCAACGCTCCGGGAATACCGCCATGTCATCGAGCAGAGGGATGATACGAGCATCGATCCCTACCTCGAACGGATCAAGGATGTCATGGAAGACAGGGACCTCTCCGAACAGATGACACGGAGCGCCACCAAGGATGCCCTCGGTGAGGCGATAGACATCACCGAGGCCGAGCTGGTGGACGTGGCTTAATTCGGTCACCAGAATACTTTTTTTTCTCCTTCCCGTATACGATTGAGTACCATGGAGCTGACATTTCTTGGCCACGCCTGCGTGTACCTGAAGGGCGAGCGGAGCGTGCTCATCGATCCCTCTCCCCCTGAAGGAGTCCCCCTTCCTGAACCGGACATCGTCGCCGTTACCCACGGCCACGCGGACCACCTGGGGGAGACGGTCCGAATGAAGAAGCCGACAGTCTGCATCAACGAGCTCGCGAAATACCTGAAAACGAAAGGAGTTCCTGCCGAGGGGATGAACTACGGGGGGACACTCACACTGGACGGGGTCCACTTCCGTATGGTCCCGGCCGTCCATTCATCCTGGATCGAAGAGGCCGGGATCGGCTGCAACGGTGGAGGGTCGGCAGGGTTCGTCATCAGCATGGACGGGGTCCGGGTCTATCATGCTGGTGATACGGCCCTCTTCACTGACATGAGACTGATCGGAGAACTTTACCATCCCGATGTTGCCCTGCTGCCTATCGGCGGGAGGTTTACCATGGGCCCCGAAGAAGCCATGATCGCGGCCCGGTACGTCGGAGCACCCCTGGTGATCCCCATTCACTACAATACATGGCCAGTCATAGAACAGGATGCTGCCCAGTTCCGGATGGCGCTGGAGAGGACGACGGACATCAGGGTGCGGGTGCTTGCCCCGGGATCAACCCTCGAGATTTGACAGATCTCTCTCCGTCAGATCAGGCCAAACCAGGCAACGTAGCTCACGATGACCATGACGATAAGGAGAACAGCTCCGACCTTGAGAAGGCATCCGGGGCAGAATCCGCCGGTGTGCTTCTTCTCTTCGGTTTCCTCATTCCCGCAGACATGGCAGAAAGCCTTCTGGTGATGGCTCATGGCAGGATATGTCGGCGGGGACGGGTATGAAACTTGGCCTTTTATTCCCTGGCCTTTCCCTTCTGCTGCTGCTGGGACAGCAGGTGGAGCCTGACGATCCCGTTACAGGACCGGCAGATATAGAACTCATCAGTCCAGCAATCGGGGCATGCCCACCGCCCGCAGAGGGTGCACTGTTTCAGGCCAGTGAGGGAGAACGAGCCGTTACAGAGGTCACACTGGTAGCGTGAAAAAGTACCGGGGTCTTTTTCCGGCGGAGCACCCTGCTGCCTCAGGACCGGGATGTCTTTTTTTATATGGGAAAAGAGGTCGGGCTGCCCCTTCCCCTTGTTCTGCTCACTGGCCGAGCTCTTTCTCCAGCGCATTCAGGCGGTCCTCCAGCCTCCCCAGGTTCTCGTTCATCTCGTCCCGGAAATCCTTCAGGGCCGCGACCTTATCCTCGCTTGCGGAAAGGACAGGGTCACGGGAGGTGCGGAAAGACTGCAGCCTGCTGCGGCTGATGAGTGACCATTCATCGATCATCATCTCGAACCGGCGGTCGAGGTACTCGTCCACCCTGCTCTCCATGGGCTTTGTGAACGATATCCCCCCTGATGAGCCCCGGAAATAGTAGTAAACGAGGAATATGATGAGTCCGATAATGACGATAACCAGGAAAGCCTCGAGACCGGTCATTTCCTGGCCCCCTGCAACTTCTTCAGCCGTGTTTCGAGATCGTCCAGCTTGGCCTCGGCCGCGGTCTCGAAGTCGGTGATCTCATGGGCCGCCTCTTCGACCGCCGAAAGACGCTTCTCGAAGTCCCCCGTGTCCTGCTGGGTGGAGAGGTCCCAGTCCTCGAGCAGGAATTTCATTTTCCGGTCGAGATACTTGTTCATGTAGCTGTCGATTCCTACCATCAGGATCCCTCCAGCGCCTTGATGCCCGCCTCGAGATCGGCGGCCCGTTTCTCGATTCGCGACCTGCCCTTCTCAAGGTTGGCAATCTCACCGCTCACCATGGTGAGCCTCCTGTCGAACTCATCGAGCTGGTTCTGGGTTATGAGTCCCCACTCGCTGATGATTGCCGACATATGGGCATCGAAGTAGCGGTCAAGGCTCTTGTCCATGGTGGGAAGCCTTGACTC
>JAJRBS010000084.1 GCA_028679325.1 Methanoregulaceae archaeon
GCGGCATTACCCCAGGTGTTTCCGAGGCCTGCATTTAGCCTGCCGGACTGAGCTGTGTGAGCACTGCCACCGGTATCCGTCAGCTGGACAACATCGAGATTCCCAAGGATTACTTCTGCTCCGACTTTAGTGCCATTTCCAACACCGTCATCAGACCCGGCTGATGCTTCACCGGCAAGACCAGCCATTCCGACAATCTGTCCCGCTTCGGTATCTCCATCAGCTTCTGCGGCGTTGCCAAAGGTCATGTCACCAACAACAACGCCTGCCTCTGTCCAGGACTGTTCCGAACCGGATGCGGCATTACCCCAGGTGTTTCCGAGGCCTGCATTTAGCCTGCCGGACTGAGCTGTGTGAGCACTGCCACCGGTATCCGTCTGCTGTATCACTCCGAGATTGCCGAGTATGACTCCAGCCCCGACACCGGTAACATTCCCTGCTCCGTCATCGGAACCGGCCGATGCCTCTCCTGCGAGACCGGTCAAGCCAACAATTTGTCCTGTCGTGGTTCCACCGTTTGCGGTCGCTCCGTTACCAAAGGTCATACTACCGACAACGACATCTGCATCCGTCCAGGACTGTTCTGCACCAGATGCTGCCTCTCCCCAGGTGTTTCCGAACCCAGCATTCAGTCTTCCAATCTGGGCAGCGTAAGCACTGCTACCGGTTTCTGTCTCTTGGATAATACCGAGATTGCCTAGGATTACTCCTGCTCCGACCTCGGTTGTGTTCCCTGCTCCGTCATCAGAACCAGCTGATGCCTCACCGGCAAGCCCGGTCATGCCGACAGTCTGTGCTGCTTCGGTGCTGCCATCAGCTTCTGCGGCGTTGCCAAAGGTCATTTCACCGACAACAACATCTGAGTTAGTCCAGGACTGTTCCCCACCCGATGCGGCATCGCCCCAGGTTTTCCCGAGCCCTGCACTCAGCATACCGAACTGTGTGGTATGAGCGCTGCCACGGGTGTCTGTCTGCTGGATCACACCGAGATCGCCGAGGATAATATTTGCTCCTGTCCCCGTTACGTTCCCTGCACCGTCGTTTGAGACAGCCGATGATTGGCCTGCGATGGCTGTCATGCCGACAGCCTGCCCAGCTTCGGTGCTACCGTCGGCTGTCACAACGTTGTCAAAGGTCATGGTGCCGATAATAACGCCGGCTTCCGTCCATGACTGTTCCGCACCAGATGCTGCATCGCCCCATGTCTTCCCGACGCCTGCGCTCATTCCCCCGAGCTGGGCGCTGTGAGCGCTGCCACTGGTATCGGTCTGCTGGACAACACCGAGATTGCCGAGGATTATTCCTGATCCAGTCTCAGTTACGTTCCCTGCGCCGTCATCGGAGCCAGCAACGGCCCGCCCTGCACCGGCGACAGGAAGAACATTCCCATTAATACCAACTATCTGCCCTGCTTCGGTGCTGCCATCAGCGGTCGCAGCGCTACCAAAGGTCATTGCGCCGATAACAACGTCTGCATCCGTCCAGGACTGTTCCGAACCGGATGCTGCATCACCCCAGGTCGTTCCATACAGGGCACTCATCGTCCCGGACTGGAAGGCATGAGCGCTGGTACTCGTTGTAGCCTCCTGGATTGTATCGAGAGAACCGAGAACGATATCTGCTCCCTCACTGGTCGAATTCAGACCGTCACTCGATTCCACCGAAGCTGTACCAGCCAGTCCTGCCACGTGAACGTTCTGGCCCGTTGACGTGAAGGTATCCTGCGCGGTCACTTCATCATTAAAGATCATTCCCCCCGCGACCACACCGGCATTCGAATGAGATATTCCACCGTCAGCCGCCACCGCCAAACCATTGGTCATCGCCCCGAGACCGATGAAACCACCGTTCTGAAGAGCGTTCGCACTGCTCAGGGTATCGGTGCTCTGGTCGTTATGGAGAATCCCTCCGACAAAATTGCCGTCCTGGCTCGCAATATTTCCGTTCTGGTCAATAGACCCGGCGTGTGACGAACCGAGAAGCCCGGCCTGAAGAACATCCTGTAAGGCTGTGGTGGTTGTCTCCTCAGCTACCGTAGTGTCGTCAAAGGTCATCCCGCCCACAAATACCCCGGCGTGGGTTTCCGAGATATCGGCATCCGGCGACAGAGCAAGACCCAGGGTTCCGCCAAAGAGGCCGGCGAAGGTACCGGTCTGGGACGCTACAGCACTGGAATCTGTCGTGCCAGCCTGGTCTGCTTCGAGAATGCCGCCGGCAAAGATAGCTGACTGGGATGCCAGCGGACCTTCGTTATCGATAGCTAGGGTGCTGGCCGACCCGAAGACCCCAACCAATCCGACATCCTGGGCTACGCTCGTTGTTGCGCTGTCCGTAGTCGCAGTATTATCGAAGGTCATCCCACCAGCGGCTATACAAGCCCGGGTAAAAGATATGTCACCGGATATCGCTCTGGCGATACCGAGCGTATTTCCGGCAATTCCTGCAAAGATGCCATTCTGGTAAGCGCTGGCATTGTTCGCAGATGTGCCGGAGAGATTCACATTATTCACCCCAAGAATGAAAGCGACAGATTGTGAAGCAGTGGTTCCGTCGGTTTCGGTTCCGTTGCTGGTCGCAGCGCCCGCGACTGCTGTACTTCTGGTATCCTGCGAGGCCGATGCATTATTTCCCTGACTGGCCTGAGCCTGCTGGGTTGTCTCGGTACTGCCAACTGCTGTCTCCGTAAACGTGTAGGCATAATCCCCATCGGAACTGATCCCTGCTGTTGCACTGAAGATGCGGTCTGCACCACCGATGTTGCTTTCCTGCGAGGCCGATGCTCCACCGCCATCGCTTGCAGACAGCGATGCAGAAAAACTGTCCGGATTATCAGCTGCAACGACTGAGAATGCAACGTCATGATTCTGCGATGCCGCAAGCGATACAGATGCATCCCCGTCATTGATAACAAAAGTCACGGCAGATGCTCCGGTAACAAGGAGCATGACCATACCTGACAGTAAGAGTATCTTGTGAATATTGACCATAAAATTCCCCACTGGACCGATGATAAACCAGCTATGTTTTAATACGTTCCCTTAATAACCTACCTAAATCAGTTGGAATAGCGCGGGATTGTTTTTATGAAGCGATTGATATGTGTAATTTTGGTTCTGGCTCTTTTGGCCGGTTTTTCTTTTGCTGACCCGGGAATAGCGCCGCCTTCGGAGAAACAGGGGCTCTCGACACAAACTGTCGTTAGTGCTGTTGGTGGTTTCTATCATGAGTCGGATCTTGACTGGAGGATGACAAACGCCCTCGGTGGACTGAATGACATTCCTTCCCTCGGTGACAGCGGCCAGGAAGGTTCTATTGACGTGATACAGTGGGACCCTCTCATGCTCATCGCGCAGGGTCAGAACAGTGGCGCTGTTTATTATGCAGCTGTTTACACAGAGGATACCGAGACGAACGGTCTGGGCCAGATAGATTATACCAAGAACCTCGGTATCGATACCGGAGCGAAGGTCACCGGCCAGTCCAACATCGAGGCCATCAAGCAACTGGTCTATGTCGGTGATCTGGGGTCGAAGGTTCTATCGAACGACTTTATCTCTATCGACGGTGCTGGAAATCCATCATCATCGGCCCGGTTTGGCCTAGCGGTTAATACAGATGCGCCGGATCCCTACCCGTTCACTTCGGGTGAGACCATCTGTCCGTTCGGCGGAGGAAATTTCAGTCCCGCCTTCTGCAGTCATGTCGAGTCGGGAAGCTCGATCGATATGAATATCGCAGATGCCGCAACGACGACGAATGGCCGGTTCGTTATGAAGAGCGCCGATGCCGGTGTGGCAGTGAGTCACGATATCCAGGTCTCTGACTCAGTCGGTAAAGTCTCCGCCGTTATCGATGCTAGCATCCATGAAGCCCGTTCCACCGAGGACTTCTGGGACTTCAACCTGACCATGTGGGACCCGAATACCGGGCATGAATACGATTTCGTCGGTTGGATCGGTATTGGTTCCACGGACCCGGCAATGGAAAGCACCCTGCATGATTTCACTTCCGTTGACGGAGCGATCGTGAAGTTTGATAAATCAATGAGTTATACGTCGGGAATAGTCGTATAATCCCTTTACCCTTTTTTCTTCGTTGCCCACCCGATTCGAACCGGATGATTCAGCGGTATACCGATTTAAGCAACGCCTCGTGGATGTGGCGGAGGACAGTTATCCAGAGGACCGGAACCAGGATGAGAATGAGGACAGCGAACCCTATCGCGTCGTATAGGAGGAGATTGAAGAGGCCATGGGAGATCATGGCCAGAATCAAACCCCAGGCAATGATCCCTGTTCTCCTGTTTTCCGGGAGAAACTTCGCCCTGCCCAGAGCATCGCCCCAGAGGGTGGAGAAGAGGACATGCCCGGGCACCGAGAGAAAAGCTCTGATGATACCGGTCTGCACGGCGAAGGCAAAGGAAGTATCAAGGGCAGAGAAGACGTAGATGACATTTTCCAGGGTGGCGAATCCCAGCCCCACGGCAGCTGCATAAACGATGCCGTCAACGGGTTCGTCAAATTCAGTGGTCTGGTAGACCGTCCTCCTGACCACGAGGAATTTTCCTCCCTCCTCAACGATGGGAGCCACCATGACCGCTACCATGAACTCGGTGAAGATCAGGCTGGAGAGCCCCTCAATGAAGGCAACCGGGATAGTTACCGCCATGCCGAGGAGGTAGATCATCAGGATCCAGGACAGGGGTTCGGGCTCGTAGCGGTCGCGGTGGTAAAAGTACCAGAGCCAGAAGAGGGCCGGTCCGATGGCAAGGAGGATGAGGAGGGAGAGAGTCTGCTGAAAGGGGAGGCTGTCACCGAAGGCGGCAAGGAGGCTCTCTCCTCCGAACAGGAGGATCATATCCACTGCCGTTTCCGGAAGTACACGAGCATCACGACCACAACCCCGATCATGACCCCCCAGACCATGAAATACCCGTAGGGGTGCCGGAGCTCAGGCATGTAATCGAAGTTCATCCCGTACACTCCGGCTACGAAGGTCAGCGGGATGAAGATGGTCGCAATCAGGGTCAGCACCTTCATGATCTCGTTCATCCTGTACGAGAGGCTCGAGAGGTAAATGTCGATCATCCCCGAGACCATGTCCCTGAAGGTCTCAAGGGTATCGATCACCTGGATGATGTGGTCATAGACGTCCCGGAAATAGATGCGGGTCTCGGCCTGGATAAGAGGTGAGTCCTCCCTGTCGAGGGCGCTGATCATCTCGCGGAGAGGCCAGACCGCTTTCCGGAGGTGTATCATGTCTTTCTTGAGCTTGTTGAGCTTGGACAACGATTCCGGCGTGGCATTGACCACGAGTTCCTCTTCAAGGTCCTCAACCCGTTCCTCGAGTTTTTCCATCACCAGGAAATAGTTGTCCACGATGTCATCGATCAGGGCATAGACCAGGTAATCGGTGCCGAATTTCCGTATCCGTCCTTCCCGGCGTATCCGCTCCCTCACCGGGTCGAACACGTCCCCAATATTCTCCTGGAAGGAGATCAGGTAAGTGGACCCCAGGATCATCGAGACGTGCTCGATGCTGATCTCCTGCGTTTTTTCGTCGATAGTCATCATCTTGATGGTGAGGTAGAGGTAACTCTCCAGGTCCTGCATCTTGGGCCGTTGCCCGGTGTTCTGCAGGTCCTTCAGGATCAGGGGGTGGATGGAGTAGCACTGGCCGATCTCGTCGATCGTCCGGGTATCGTTCAGGCCGTCGATATTGATCCAGGTCACTGTTGATGTGTCACGGTACGGGAAACACTCCCCGACGAGATTTATCTGCTTTTCCTCATACCGGCTGGCATCGTAATCGATCACCGTGATCTTTACCGGTGCGGAGTTGGGTTCTCCTTCAATGGTGCCGGTTCCGGGGGCCATTTCAACCTTCTTTGAGAGTTTGCGCCTGTGCCGGGACATGGTGGTGATGATCACTATGATCGGGGGTGAGAAAAGTGTTTGGAGGGTGCAGAATGAACTGTTTCATGCCGAGGTCTGTGGGGTTCCGACCAGAACTTTGAGATATCGCCCGTATGCTGAAATCATTTCGAGGGGTTTAAGGGCTCAATAATCCCCTGACCGTGACAAGGATGAAGGTCCCGATGATAACCCCGGTCAGAACCCCGGCAACCACCGCCAGGAGTCCTTTCGGCCCTTTTCTCGCTCCTTTCAGGTAAATCTCCCAGTTGAGGTATGTGATCGCAAAAAAAACGGCCAGGCTGACGAGGGAGAGTATCATGCCGGCCGGCAACACCTTCTCCAAGGGGGATCGCATGGTCTCCCAGACAAGGGAGATGAGGTTCGCGAGCCCGGGCAGCCCGAGAGCCAGGGCAATCCCAGAAACGACCGCGGACGCAAAGAGCTTACGACGGGTTTTTCCCATGGTGAGGAGTACTAGTCAGTTTCTTGGTACGATAAAAATGCTCATCGTCTTGTATGGGACACATCATGGTAACCTGCCGGATCGAGATCTCCGGGGTGAATTCATGTCTCCGATGAATCTTGATGAAGGTTATTAATATGGTTCCCCAAGAAGCAGATACAGGTATGTAGGGGTTTCAGATGACCTTTCCCACTGGACACCTGTGCTCCTACTACCAGTATTGCATAGCGTGCGGTGTAATCCGCTATAATTCTATGCATGCACACATCATTCCCACCAACAAATTCACTTCAAAAAACCAGAAAACATGCGGGTACATCTCTCCCGCCTGGGCAAGAACCAGGAGATCGCTCCTACATCATAGATCTCCTCCAGAACCTCACAAGCCACGAGGGTCTCTACTGGGCCTGGGGACCCTCGTGAACCGAGGGGGACAACACGTCCTTTAGGCTTACACACGATTCCGCGGGCTGATACAGAGGGGGTTTCAAGATGACAGGCCGTAAGCCCGTGCCTGGCAGGAGGACCAGACCGGGAAGGCCACAGGTTCTGACGGGGGTGCCGGATAACCTGGGTCTGCCCTTCCGGGCAGACTCCTATTCCCGTACAGATCGTTCATGTCTCTCCCCTTCAGCATTTTTGGGAATTTTTTTACCCGCTGCCGCCCTATTGTGAGGTATGGATGTCCTTCTGCTCTTCTCGGTTTTGATCCTTGTGATCCTTGTCCTCAACGCTATCGTCCTCGTCATGAGGCTTCGGATGAGGCCCCCGAGACCACTGGGGAAGGGTATCGGCCTCGCTGTTGGCCTGGCGATGGGGCTCGCGCTCTGGGCTCCCCTTGGATATGCCACCGGGAGCCAGGGAACAGGAATCGTCATCGGAAGCGCGATCGGTATCGCTGTCGGTCTGGGCCTGGAACTCTGGTCACGAAAGGTAACTCCGGAGCCGTGAAGGAGCGACCAGAAGAGAAAGGAATCTGTCATGGGCCGGAGAGCCCCCCCCCGAAGGCTTTTTCGCCCCTACATTTCAAAGCTTCCTCATCTGCAACCTATCTCACAAGTTATATAGGGACAGGCACTAATCCGGGCTCATGTACGAGATCATCCGGGCTGAAAGGGTGGCCGAAGGGATCTCTCTCACCGTCATAGCACCAGACGGTGAGGAGAGACTGGTCTTCAGTTTTCCCGAACTTATTGACAGGGGGATCAACGCTTTCCACCTCCTTGAAGCCCCCCAGAAGTATCTCTGCGATCCCCGATCGCGAACCGTTGCCCGGAAGCAGAGAAGTGGGTGAATTCTCCCGGTGTTGCAAGGCTCGTTTGAGTGAAGCCCCTCTGTGCAGGTTCCCCGGAAGGTGAGAGGAATGATCATTCTATATGTCATGAATGCTTATCGTTACGCACCAAAAACTGCAGGTTACAGGGAGTTGATGAAATACCTAAAAACCAGAGAACCGATAAAAACGAGTTCGAAGTCGAGCAGGTGAACGATACCGGTATTGAGACCATCCGTGTCCGCCTGCCAAAAAAAAGGAACCGGGAGATGTTTGCATCGGCAGATCTGATGATGGGCGCAAACCATATCAGGGTCCGATGTATTGACGGCGTCACCCGGATGGGAAGGATAAAGGGCAAGATCAAGAAAAGGGTCTGGATCCGGGAAGGCGATACCCTCATCGTGGTTCCCTGGAGCTTCCAGGACGAGAAGTGCGATATCATCTACCGTTACCTCCAGCCACAGGTCGACTGGCTCCGCAGGAACAGGTACCTGTAAGAATTCCTCCTTCCCTCTTTCTTCTGCTCTTCCCTTCCATTGCATCCGTGAAAATTCTTCATCCCTTCCTGATGAATGTTCCATCACGAAGATCGGCAAAAGCCGTCCGAAGCTCCTCTTCGGTGTTCATCACGATCGGCCCGTACCAGGCTACAGGCTCGTTGACCGGTGTCCCGGAGATGCAGAGGAAACGTGCACCCTTCTCGCCGGATAATACAGTGATCTCATCACCTTCACCGAAGAGGAGGGCTGATTCAGCCCCGATACGCGGTTCCCGGTCCATATCAAAGTAACCAGCACCGGCCACCGGATACGCAAACGGATCCCGGCGGGGATCGAAATAGGCTTCCCCGTCAATAACGTAGGCGAGGGCCTTTCTCCCGGAGGGGATGACATGAGTGAAGGTTGCCCGGGGGTCCAGGGTGACGTCCAGG
>JAJRBS010000169.1 GCA_028679325.1 Methanoregulaceae archaeon
GATTTACCTGTGCTGTACGCCAATCCTTTTTGCCGAGCAATTTTCCCTCATCTAAACGAAAAAACTGCTCCCCTCTTCAGGGCCGCGGACCATGACAAAGACGGTATGTTCGGACTGCGGAAAAGAGTGTGAGGTTCCGTTCAGCCCGACCCAGGGGAGACCGGTCTCCCCAAGCACAGGAAACCCCGGTACGAACTTTTTTCCTCCCCGGCCTTCTTCCAAAAATCTTCTTCTGCGATCAGGCACAGTGTAGTATGTGAATCAACCCGGAGGGCTGGCACGGGAGCTCGGGCTGTGGGAGGTGACCCTTTCGGGAGTCGGGATCATCTTCGGGGCCGGCATCTACGCCCTCATCGGGGTCGCTGCAGGGGAGGCCGGAAATGCCGTCTGGCTGGCGTTTGCCCTCTCGGCCGCCGCCGCCCTCTTCACCGCCCTGTCCTACGCCGAGCTCTCCTCCCTGTACCCCCGGGCAGGGGCAGAATACGAGTACACCGCAGAGGCGGCCGGAGACTACCTGGCCTTCGTGGTGGGCTGGCTGATCATCTTCTCCGGGATCATCGCCGCCGCCGCTGTAGCCCTGGGATTTGCCAACTACTTTACAGCCCTGACCGGAGCCCCGGTCATCCCCGTTGCCGCCCTGCTGCTGGTAGCTGTCATGGTCCTCCTGCTCATCGGGATTCGGGAGAGCACTCTCGTGGCCGTGGTCTTCACCCTGATCGAGGCCGGCGGTCTTCTCCTGATCATCATCGCCGGGATCCCGTACCTGGGGAGTGTCGATTACCTGGAGATGCCGCTCGGTCTCCCCGGGGTCTTCACCGCTGCGGCCCTGGTCTTCTTTGCCTTCCTCGGCTTCGAGGAGATGGTCAAGTTCTCGGAAGAGACCGTCGACCCGGAGAAGACCGTGCCAAAAGCCCTCCTGCTGGCCCTGGTCATCTGCACCGTGCTCTATATCCTGGTCTCTATCTCGGCGGTGAGCGTGATCGGTTGGGAGGGCCTGGCCGCCTCGGACGCACCCTTCAACGCCGTTGCCACCGCTATCTGGGGCGAGGCAGGGGCATTTGCCCTCTCGGTCATCGCTCTCTTCGCGACGGCAAACACCGTGCTCCTCCTCCTCCTGGCCGCCTCCCGGATCAGCTATGGGATGGCCCGGTCGGGAAGCCTGCCCCGGTCACTGTCCCGGGTCCATCTGACCCGGCAGACCCCGTTCGTGGCTGTGATAGCTGTCACTCTTGGCGCCTTCCTCTTCCTGTTCCTCGGAGATATCGGGGTGGTCGCCAATGTCACGAACTTCACGCTCTTTGTCACCTTCGCGGTGGTGAACGGCGCGGTGATCCTCCTCCGGTTGAAAAGCCCGTCCCTGCCCCGGCCCTTTACCGTCCCCGGGGCGATCCGGGCCGTCCCAATCATCCCGGTCCTCGGCATCCTCTCCTGCGCCTTCCTCTTTGTCCAGCTCACCGTTGAGGTGATCGCGATCGGAGGGCTGCTCACCATTGCCGGGTGCGTTGCAGCTCTCTTTGCCGGGAGAAGGACGGGGTGAATTACCGGTAGGGAGTATTTGTGGCCAGGCACCCGGCAAGCCGCTTCATGAGCGACGGCAGGTCCCTCTTCTCCCGCCAGTCCCTGACCAGGAGCTCGGCCAGGGATCCCTCCTCTATCCTCTGTCGCACCAGAGGGAGATATCGCCTCTCGGAAGGTGTTGCGGCCTGTTCAGCGGTCCGGACCAGGCGGAGGAGTTCAGGGCGAAGCTCTGGTGTACCGCGGGAGATGGCCTGCTCGGTGAGTTCCAGGAGGGCCGCCCGGTCCTGTTCGAGCCACGACAGGTCTGATCTGAGCAGCGCCGTGATGAAGGCTACGAGCGCCATATCCGACCGGAGGCATTCCTGCTCGTCCATGGCTTTTAATTCCACGCAAGGCCGGGAGAAGCGGACGATGACACCGTAGGAGGCCACCCACTCCTCGCAGAGGACCGATCCCCCCCGGGCCCGGAGCTCGCGGTACATCCCGGACAGCCAGTCCCGGTAGGTCCGGAGCGAGTCCAGGCGCTCCGGGACGATCCGGTCGCAGATGAGAGGGATCTGCTCCTGGTTCTTGCGGTAATAGAGCAGGCGGGTGTCCATGGCCCCGGAGAGCCGTCCCTCGATGAAGGGGGATGCGGCGCTGACCGCCACCAGGTAGGGGATGAGGGAACGAAGCGCGTTAAAAAGCCTGACAATGTCCGTCTCGTCCTCGTAACTGACGTTCAACTGGACGGACTGGATGTTTAACCACCCGTGCCGGGAGAGATCGAATATCCGGTCATAGGCCTCGTAGTACTCCCCTTCGCCGTGGTCCCAGACGGCCGTATCAGCGAGGCGGAGGGTCGGGTGCATCCCGAGCCCCATCAGCAGGTAGCGGCCCGAGAACCGGCGGTAAAACTCCGAGAGCCCGCTCGCCAGCATCCTTTCGAGTTCGGAGACCGTCTCTGCCGGCCGGGCCGGGAGCAGCTCGATCACCGTCTTCTGAAGTTCCTTCGTAAAAGTGGCCGGGCCAAGGAAGGCCTCCGATGCCCCCCTCCCTGCCAGTTCTGCCAGGACCAGGTCAGATTCCGGGACCGGCACCATCCCCGGCCTGTTCAGCGAATATTCGTGTTCTGTCCCGATCAGCACGCCTGCGCTCACTTCCCGAGAAGGTGGCTGATGATCCGGTCATAGACCGCGGGGTAGGCGGTGTCCTCGCCGCCTTCAAGCGACGGGTTGTCGTTGACCTCGATCACGCAGCAATCCCCGTTGGTGGTCTTGAGGTCCACACCGTAGAGCCCGTTCCCGATGGCATTGCCGGCAGCGATCCCCATCTCTACCACGGGTGCCGGGGCATCCTTCGCAGGAACGCTCTCCACCCGGCAGAAGACCATGTGCCCGTTGACCGAGTCCTGGATCTTGAAGGTGGCTTCGGGGATGGTGTACTTGCAGACGTAGAGGAGTTCCCCGTCGAGGACCCCCACCCGCCAGTCGTAGCGGCTCTCCACGAACTCCTGGACCACGATCCAGTCCGACATCCGGAAGAACCGGGAGGCCACCTTCATGAACTGCTCGGGGTCGGTGACCTTCTCCACACGGAGTGAAAAAGAGGTGGAGGGCTCCTTGAGGATCAGGGGACGCCCGAGCCGGGAGAAGATCTCCTCTGCTCCGGAGAGAGAAGCCTCGTCGCGGGAGAGAAAGAGGGTCTCGGGTATGGCGATGCCCTCTCGCAGGAGATGCGAATACATGTTCACCTTGTCCGAGCAGATCCGGATCGATGCCGGGTCGTCGATGACCGGGATCCCGCAGGACTCCGCCATCCGGGAGGCGACATAGGTGACATTCAGGGGGTCGGTCCGGGCCCGGATGAAGACGGCGTCCATCTGGGCGATCTTCTTTATATCCACCGGGAAGAGGAACTCGGCAGAATGCCCGAGAGATTCGGCCGCATCGCGGCACCGGATCAGGGCATGGAGCTGCTCAGCGCTCGAGAGAGTCCGCCGGTCGACGAAGATCCCGAGCCTGCTCACAGGAACTCCTGGCCGGTGATGTAGGCCGACAGGAGGGCTTTCTCGGCGGCAGAAAGGGACGAGTAGCGGGTGTGGGCCAGGGAGGAGAGCCGGTATCCCCGGCTGGTCCGGATGAAGACCATAGTCATGAGCGGGATCCTGAACTCTGCGTACAGCCCCGCCGCTGCAGCCTCAACTTCCGGTCCCTGGTCGATACTCTTTCCAAAGATCGCAGTCGCAGTCACCACCTCGTCCCCTTCTCCGAGTGGCTGATAGCAGAAGGGGTACTTGCCGTTGTTGGTGATGTGACGGATCACCTCTCTCTCTTCCCCGGGATTTCTGATGAGGGAAAACTCGGACGGGGAAGAGAAGTAGTTCAGCCCGTACAGGACAGCAGGGAGGTGATCGGTGCAGGACTGGGAGATGATGCAGTCGGCGACAGGCATCCCGGCCCGGGAAGCCTTATCCAGGCAGAGCGGGACCACTGCTGCGTCAAGGACAGTCTGCGAGTCCGGGTCCACGGGTTCCCCGGAGAGCTCCCGGGAGAGGAGGGTATAGTAGCACTCGGTCTTGTAGGAGTAGTCTTCGGCCACCACGTGGATCCTCCCGTTCCGCCTGACCTGGTAGATGGAGCCGCTCTGGAGCGGGCGGCCGCTCTTCACCACGGGGGCTCACCCCCTCTCAAACGTCCTTCCCAAAAGAGGAGGGTCAGAGGACACCGACGATGGTTCATCGGGAGGAAGAATCACCCCGGTGTCTACGAGGTTTTACCCGGGAGAAGCGGTTCCGCTGGTGGAAAGGAGAGGGAGAAGGCGGGTCGTTTGTATCTGCCGTGGCTGACATTCGGAAACAAAGGCCGCGAGTGTCGCGGCTTCAATTTACACTCTCGCCATAGCTCTGGTGCACGACCAAAGATATAAATCTGGCTGTCAGGGGCATGCCAGGAAGGCCCGCGGCCCTGGCCTGTCGGGAAGTGAATTGCAGCCTGTCTTTCATGGGCGCCGTCATTATTCCGGGGACCGCGATCAGATAGCCGGACCTGAGGAAGGCCTTCTGTCCTGGGGAAATTTTTATCACCGGCACTTAGCACATACCTCTATGCGAGGCCTTGCATGGCAGAATCACCCGTCCTGGAACTGTCTGACACCAACTGGGAGCAGCTCGTCGAGAAGTCGACCCTCCCGGTCTTTGTCATGTTCTATTCCCCCACCTGCCCCTACTGCAGGACCATGGATCCCTACTTCCGTGGCTTTGCAAACGACTTTCCCGGAATCGTCACCTTCGGGCGGCTCGATATCCTGGCGAGCCCCTGGATAGCCGAACGCTACGGCATCCTCTCCACCCCGACCTTCGTGATGTTCTGCACCGGAAGACCGTTCCAGCAGATGGTGGGCGGCGTCTACCCGGCGCTCCTGAAAAGGATGGTCGAGGAATCAATCTCGAAGGGGAATGAGTGCATGAAGAGCTCGACAACCATCTCCTACGATATCTCCGGCTACGGGTAAGGCTCCCGGAAGAGATCTCCTTGACAAACACCGGGGCAGAGGCATCATGAGCCCCTCAGTTTCGGGTCCTATCGGTCTTTGATAGCCAGGAAAATATCCCGTTTTTTTTAACAACAACCTTCCGCGGAATCTCGTCAGGAAAAAAGGGGGGGGTTATTTGAAGACGTTGAAGATCTGGTCGCTTCCGGTGGCTGACAGACGGTCGCGCTCCTCTCTCTCCTCGACGAGTGCGAGCAGGGGCAGCGACATGTCGACTCCCGGCACGTGGCCGAACATCTTCTCGAGCTCGGTCTGCTGGGCGTGCATGTGGAGCGAGTTCTGGATCTCCATAGGGCAGAGCTCCTGGCACTGCCCGCAGTTGACACAGGAGTCCGCGATGTGGGCAAACCGGATCAGGTGGAACATGAAGCCCGGCGGCACCTGTCCCGGCGTCACCAGGTAGGGCTTGCGGGTACTGCACTCCACGCAGTAGCAGATCGGGCAGGCCTCGATGCAGCTGTAGCACTTGATACACTTCGAGGTGTCCTCGACGATCTTCTTCAGCCGCTCGCGGCCCTCTCCCAGTGCCCCGAAATCCTTTGCCCGCCACTTGTCGCCAAGTTTCAGCATGGAGTTCTCGACCTTGGTCCGCATCTCGAGACCCTTGGCCTCCGGGGCCGAGGTCTTGAGCACGCCGGCCTTGACCGCGGCGTCAAAGAGGTTTGCACCCTTGTCGCTGCAGACCTCGACGAAGGTGGCCTTCCCGGCCTTGTCGCCGATGACTCCCCAGTTGCCGCAGGCGAGGTCAGCCCCGCGGGGGACCTTCAGCTTGCAGCGGCGGCAGTTGGGACGCCGGCCGTAGCCTGCCTCTTCGAGTTCATCCATGGAGATGCCCTTGTGGCCTCCCTCGTACTCGATGATAAACTGGCCCTTGTCGATCTCCTCCTTGTGCACCGTGTCAGGGTCGACACCGAACTTCTCGGTGATCATCTTCCGGGCGGTGATGGGGCTGACCGAACCCCCGCAGTTGACCCCGATCATGATGACATTGTCGAGGTTGACCTGCTGGCGCTTGGCGAGCTCGTAGAGACCCATCATGTCGCAGCCCTTCACGGTCATGGCGATCTTCATGTCATTTGCACCGTTCAGGTACTTCTTGACCAGCTTCGACATGAGCAGGGTCCCGCAGTGGAGGGATCCGGCTGTCTTGTCAACGTCCTTGGGATCGGTGATGAAGACCGGGACCGCATCGTAGAGGTCAGACCCTTTCGTGACAGCAAAGACGCCGTCGATCATCTTCTTCTCGAGGGCAAACTTGAGGAGCTGGGTGACCGCACCGCCAAGCTCGGCTTTCTTCTGGAGCTCGGCGTCCGAGGTCCAGGCGTAGAACATGTCTCCTTTCTTTGACATTTACTTCGCCCCCTGTATCTTCTCTATCCGCACAGCACAGGCCTTGTACTCCGGGATCTTGGCGATCGGGTCAAGCGCGTTGTTGGTGAGGATGTTTGCCGCACATTCAGCGAAGTGGAAGGGGATGAAGACCTCGCCCTTCTTGATATCCTCGGTGACCTTGGCGGTGATCTCGATCTGTCCGCGGCGGGAGACAGC
>JAJRBS010000094.1 GCA_028679325.1 Methanoregulaceae archaeon
TTTCGTCACCACCGGGATTCTTCCGGTCCCGCGGTCCTTCCTCCCATTCCCTCCAGAACCTCTTCTTTACCCCCTGCTGCAGCACGAGGTTTCCCCGCGGGAGGCTCCCGGCAATCCCGACGACCTCCTCCTCGTTTCCCGGGAAGACAGTGAGGACTATCTCGAACTCCCGGAGCTTTCCTGCCATCCGGGCCTGCTCGCAGAGCTCGACGGAACGGTGCACCTGCCGGGTGTAGTCCCCGGCACTGGCGGAGGTGTAACCTTCCTTCCTGTCCGAGTACCCCTCCCACCGGGTCTTGTAATCGAGCGCAACCCTGTCAACCAGTCCTTCTTCGAGCAGGCTCGCGATAGTGTCCGGGAAGAACCCGTTAGTCTGGATGCCGACGGCGAGCCCCCTCTCCTTTGCCGCCCGGGCAAGGGTCAGCAGGGGGCCGGGCTGCATGGTCGGCTCTCCACCTGAGAAGATGACTCCGGAGACGACCAGGGAGGCGGCATCGATCTGGGTCACCAGTTCCGCGCAATCCCGCTCGTCCTTCCCGGTCTGGATGGTGGCATTGTGGCAGTAGGTGCAGCGGAGCGGGCAGCCACGGAAGAAGACCGTGCAGACCGCCCGTCCCGGCCAGTCCTTGGTGGAGAGGTCCACGCACCCCCCGTAGTTGACCATCATCCCGTTCACCACTTCCTATAGTGATGGGCATGGCTTTTCTTCAAGGTATGGAAAGGGTTCTGTGTCGACGGAGAATGTGAGATAAATATATCTTGTGTAAATTCAAATCAAGTTTACTTGCGGAGAAGACAAGCATAATTTCGTCGGGAATTGTCAAAAGGTGCCTTTATCAGCTTTTTTTCCCAAATGAGTATCCATGAGTCTTGTCACGGATGCAAAGGCTGGCATAATAACCGAGGAGATGCGGCAGGTAGCCCGGCAGGAGGGGGTGACCGAGGAGTTCGTCCGCCGGGGGTTGGCTGGCGGGCATATCGTTATCCCGGTCTCTCCCTACCGCACGGTGAAGATCTGCGGTATCGGGGAGGGTCTCCGGACCAAGGTGAACGCCTCGATCGGGACCTCGTCTGATATCGTGGACGTCGACCTGGAGGTTGAGAAGGCGAAGATGGCCGAGAAGGCCGGGGCCGACACGCTGATGGAGCTCTCGACCGGCGGGGACCTGACCGCGATCCGGAAGAAGGTGGTCGCGAGCACCTCCCTCTCGGTAGGGAGCGTCCCCCTCTACCAGGCCTTTATCGAGGCCGCCCAGAACGACGGGGCCGTGGTCCACATGCGCGAGGACGACCTCTTCAGGGTCACCGCCGAACAGGCAAAACTGGGAACGAACTTCATGGCCATCCACACCGGCATCAACTGGGAGACGGTGAAAAGGCTGCAGAACCAGGGTCGTCACGGCGGCCTGGTCTCCCGGGGCGGTGCGTTTATGACAGCCTGGATGCTCCACAACGAGAAAGAGAACCCGCTCTATGCCGAGTTCGACTACCTTCTCGAGATCATGAAGGAGCATGAGGTCACCCTCTCCATGGGGAACGGCATGCGGGCCGGTGCGGTGCACGATGCAACCGACCGGGCCCAGATCCAGGAGCTGATCATCAATGCCGAGCTGGCCGACAAGGCCCATGCAGACGGGGTCCAGGTGATCGTGGAGGGACCCGGCCACATCCCTATGGACGAGATCCATGCCAACGTGGTCCTCCAGAAGAGGGTGACGAACAACAAGCCCTTCTACATGCTGGGACCGCTGGTCACCGACATTGCGCCCGGCTATGACGACCGGGTGGCGGCCATCGGTGCGGCCATCGCCTCGAGCTACGGGGCCGACTTCATCTGCTACGTGACACCCTCCGAGCACCTGGCGCTTCCGACCGCCGAGGAGGTCTTCGAGGGAGTCATCTCCTCCCGGATCGCCGCCCACGTCGGGGACATGATCAAGCTCAAGAAGAGGGATGCCGACCTCGAGATGGGGCACGCCCGCCGGGACCTCGACTGGGAGCGGCAGTTTGCCATCGCCATGAACCCGGCCCGGGCCCGCCAGATCAGAAAAGAGCGGATGCCGGCCGACAGCGACGCCTGCACCATGTGCGGCGATTACTGTGCGTTGAAGATCGTGAACAAGCACTTCAACTTCTGATTTTTTTTCACAAAAAAAGGGATTTTCAGATGGGGGTCCTGGTGGACCCTTCCTCGAAATACTTCAGGGCCTCGGGTTTGAACTTCTTCACTTCCTGGTAGAAGTATTTCACCATGGCCGGGTCCGAGTCCCGGATGGCGCCGTAGATGGTATTGACAAGCCAGTTCGGGAGCTCGGGGTTCTGGTCAAGGACATTCATGATGACCACGACGGTCTCGTCCACATCGATCTTTGTTTTCCAGCGGTAAGGCATGCGTGAGAACCTCCTTTTAATGAGGCAACAGATAACCGGGAGGGTATATATACCTGTTGCCGTCCGCTCTTACGCCGGCACCCTCCCCGGACGAGAAGGATCCGCATTCTTATCACTCTTTATTCACCACTAAAGAAGCAGAATGAGCAGCGGGAAAGAAGAGATGCGGAAGCGGGCTAAAGAGGTCCGGTCACGCCTCTCTCCCGGGGAGGTCGCGGAGCTCTCGGCCCGTATCGGGTTTCACCTCCGCCGGCTGATCGATGGAGAGAGCGTGGTGATGGTCTATGCCTCGAAGCCCGGCGAGGTGGACACCTCCGGTCTCATCTCCTGGCTCTTATCCCAGGGGATCCGGGTCGTGGTCCCCATCATCGAGCAGGAGACCCGGTCGCTCCGCCTCTCCTATCTCGAAGACCCCTGCGTGCTCCGCCCCAGCACCTTTCTCGTGCCCGAGCCTGTCGGACGCGAGATCCCAGTCGATGCCTCGGCCGTCAGCCTGGTGATCATCCCCCTGATCGCCTTTGACCGGCAGGGGCACCGGCTCGGGTACGGGGCCGGGTACTATGACCGGTTCCTCTCCCGGCACCCCCGGATGAGGAAGATCGGCGTGGCCTTCTCCTGCCAGGAAATCCCCCGGATCCCTGCCGATGAAAACGATGTCTCGCTCGACATCATTGTCACCGAGACCGGCATCGTCTCCCCGCAGGAACAGTAATAACATTTATATATAATAATCACTAACTAAAGGTAATTCTTATTGCGCGGAGTTTGGAACATGGCAGAATTCGAGTATGCTGAAGTCATCGTCAAGGAGGCGGCAAGGGACGATGCTGGACGGGGCATCGCCCGGCTCTCGATCGAGGTGATGCGGGCCCTCTCGCTGGTGAGCGGGGATGTCATCGAGATCCAGGGCAAGAAGAAGGCCACGGCCATCGTCTGGCCGGGATTTGCCCAGGACACCGGGCAGAGCATCCTCCGTATCGATGGCACCATCCGGGGCAACGCCGCAACAGGCGTTGACGAGCGGGTGAAGATCCGGAAGGTCGAGGTCGGGATCGCCCGGAAGGTTGTGATCCAGCCCACCCAGCCCATCCGCCTGGTCGGTGGCGAGCAG
>JAJRBS010000157.1 GCA_028679325.1 Methanoregulaceae archaeon
TATCCTCTGTCCTGTATCCCGGGGCAGGGCTGCTGTCCCCCATTCCCCCCTGCTGTCCGGTGGAGAGGGAGATCAGGGCATTGGGCCAGGCCACTGCCAGGGCTTCCTGGAACTCCTTCTCCGAATACCGCCGGAGACTTGCTTTCAGGACCTCCTCCTGCTGAAAGAGCCTTCGTGCCGCCGCCCCTTCGAGCACGAACTCTCCCATAGCAAACGAGTATCCGACCGGCCTGCCGTACTCGAAGAGGATGAAGCCTTTGCCGGTGGAGATCCGGATAATGATGGCTCCCGGAAAATTGGGTATGTGGGAGAGGAGCAACGCGAGAGGTGCCTCGATCTCACCGATCAGGGTCCCTTCCGGGATCTGGCGCTTCATGCCCCCGGCCCCTCCTTCACCCGAGTTATTCCGAGCTCGCGATAAAGCCGGGTAAGAGAGATACCAGGAGAGGTTATCACAACGAGAAACTGGCTATCATTTTGGGCCTGAACAAAAAGAAGTTTGTCGCCAAATTCAAGGATGACAGATGAGACCCTGCCGCCGCCAACTTTCCCTGCGATCCGGGCCGATTCTTTCATGAGCAGGGTGAGGGTGACGGCCAGCATACCGGTATCTGCTCCCGGAGAACCTGCTTCTCCCTGGACGGTGCCGTCCCTGACAACGAGTGCGGCGAGAACGCCATCGAGCTTGAGGTAGGAGTCCAGTTTTCCGGCCGGCATGGGCTGTAATCCCGCTGTCCGATAGGCACGGAGTTGTTTTATCTGACGGACGATAAGCGTTGCCGGTGAAATCCCAGATCTGACAGGACATCTGAGGAGGCTCCTGGTGGGTGGACCGGGGCTAGCTAAAATACCGTACAGGTCAGGATCTTACTACCCCAACCCTGCAGGAAAGAACATTATTGCCTGAGCCTTCGCCGCAGAGAGGTCAAAAACCTTTTAAACCATTATTTTGAAGAAATAACGGAAATTATACCTCCTTTTGAAAACCTTCATATTCGCGTTCCCATGGCTGATCTCAGCTCTGATCGACCATTTCATCATGCCCCTGACCGGCGCCTCTGCAAGCGCAATAAAAGGCTTTTATTTCCGGCGATTAAAAAGGTCATTTTCAAAAAATAACTGTTTATAGAGAACTTTTCCGCAGGAATATGTGCGATTTCCCCTGGAACCAGATCCCGTGATCTTTTTCCCGGGAAACGGAGCCCGTACAGGGCTTTTCTGAGAGGATCTCTCCACTATTATCTGGGAAGGGGAATATTACTTCTCAGGCTTTCAGATACCTCTCCTTCAGTTTCCGGTCCAACCGCTCAACCTGCTCGACCGCCGTCCCGATGTACCGGTCGGGATCGAGAAGCTCCCGGATCTCGTCCCGTGACAGGCAGGCCGTCACCTCCTTGTTCCGGGCAAGGACCTCATCGAGAGGTTCCTTCTTTGCCAGGGCCTCCATGCTCGCCTCGCGGACGATCTCGTGGGCCAACTGCCTGTCCATCCCCTTCCGGGTAAGCCCGATCATCACCGACTCGGCCATAGTTACACCGTGCAGGAGGAAGAGGTTCTTCCGGATGTTCTCCTCGCGGAGCGTCAGGCCCTCGATGACCCCGGTCATCAGCCGGATGATGTGATCGGTCAGGATGGTCGCTTCCGGGAAGAGGACCCGCTCGCAGGAAGAGTTCGTGAGGTCCCGCTCGTCCCAGAGGGTGTTGTTGGCCAGGGCGGGCTCCACCGATGACCGGACTACCCGGGCCAGCCCGCAGACCTGCTCGCTCTTGATCGGGTTCCTCTTGTGGGGCATGGTGCTCGAGCCCACCTGTTTCTTCCCGAAAGCCTCCTCGACCTCGCCGATCTCGGTCCTCTGGAGGGTGCGGAGCGCGATCCCTATCTTGTCGAGGGTGGTGGCTACACCGGCCAGGAACATGAAGTACTCGGCGTACCGGTCCCGGGAGATGATCTGGTTCGAGACCTCGACCGCACCAAGCCCGAGGATCTCCATCATCCGGGCCTGTATCTCCATCCCCTTTTCACCGAGTGCGGCCTGGGTCCCCACAGCCCCGGTAAGCTGCCCCACCGCAACCCGGGGTTTGAGCTCCCGGAGCCGGTCCAGGTGGCGTCCCACCTCCGCCGCCCAGATGGCGAACCGGAGCCCGTAGGTGGTGGGCACGCCGATCTGACCGTGGGTCCGGGCGGCGCAGACCAGCCGGCGGGTGGCCATGCTCCTCTTCAGGAGGGCGGCCAAAAGAGTGTGCATCTTGGCATCGATCAGTTCGAGCGATTCTGCGAGCTGCAATCCGGTGGCCGTATCCAGGATGTCGTTAGAGGTTGCCCCGTAATGCACCCATCCCCCGGCCTCACCGCAGACCTCGGCGATGGCCTTCACCATGGCCATCATATCATGGTCGATCGCGGCCTCGATCTCCTTGGCCCGGGAGAGCCGGGCCTTGCCGGCATTCTGTTCGATCACCCCGGCTGCCACCGGGGGGACGAGGCCGAAATCGGCGGCTGCCCGGGCCAGCGCCATCTCTGCCCGGACGATGCAGGCGAAACGGTTCTCCTCGGTCCAGACGGCCCGCATCTCCGGGGTGCCGTACCGGAACTCGATGGGATGGATTGCCATGGCAGAAGATATCTCCTCTGGAAGAATAAAAAGGAGTCCGGGCCAATACTTAACCAATGGACGAGCTCGACTCCTGGTTCCCGTATAAAGGCTACCGGCCGCACCAGCGGGACATGCTGGAGCTCGCCGCCAAAGCGGCCCGCGAGGGAGGGATCGCCATGATAGACGCCCCGACCGGCAGCGGGAAGTCGGCGGTGGTGGCCGCCCTCCTCTCCGAGAGGGCAGGGAGGAAGGTCATCGTGGCCGTCAGGACCATAAGCCAGCTGACCACTTTTATCCGGGAACTCGAGCTCATCAGGGCCGATAAAAGGCCGGTCTCCTATTCCTACCTCATCGGGAAGAGGTCGCTCTGCCAGCTCCCGGGACAGGGAGACGTGTATCGCCGCTGCGAGGCAGTGAAGGCTATCTCGACCAGCCTGATGCGGGAGAGGGCCGAGCAGGGATCGCTCGTGCCCGCAAAAGACCCGGTGATCACCGCCCAGATCCGGAGGCTCGACCCCGAGCACCCGATCCTCTGTCCCGCGTACATCCGGAGCCGGGTATTTCTTGCCGGAGATGGCAGCGCCCTCCGGATCGCCCCCTCCACCGCCCTGAAGGCCAAGGCCGAGAGGGTCTCGCGGGAACGTACCTGGCCATCCGAGCTCGCGGAGATCGCCTCGGGGGTCTGCCCTTACGAGGTCCTCCTCTCCGCCGCCCAGAGATCCGACGTTCTGGTGGTCAACTACCACCACATCTTCGATGAGGAGATCCGGAATCAGCTCTACGGGTCGCTGCAGATCGAGCCCTCCGATGTCCTGCTCCTCATCGACGAGGCCCACAACTGTGGCGACGTGATGCAGAAGGTGATGAACGTGACCCTGCGGCAACCCTTCCTGGCCCAGGCAGAGAGGGAACTTGCGGGACTGAAAAAACACATAAAAGCGGCGTCAGCTGTCACGCCTGTCCTCCGGAACATCGCCGCCTTCATGCAGGGCCTGCAGGGGTCACACGAGACCGAGGACTGGTTTGATCCGGCCATCTTCGAGAGGATGGTGATCCGGGGGTCTCTCTATCACGACCTGTCGCCGGTTGTCGATGACCTGATGATCATCGCCGAGCACATCAGGGAGAAGAACATGCAGGCCGGGGAGTACACCCCGACGGCCACCGAGATCCTGACCTCCTTCCTTCTCCGCCTCTCCGCATCAGCAACAGACCCCGCTTTCCTCACCGTGTACCGGATTGAAGAGGGCGAGGTCCTGCTTGAGATGCGAAACATCGACCCCTCGGACCGTCTCCGTGACCTGGCCTCCTCCCACCACTGCTGCGTCCTGATCTCCGGCACACTCTCGCCGGTGGAAAGCTTCCGGAAGTACTACTTCGGGGAGACACCGGCACTCTCCTGTTCCCTCCCGAATGTCTTTCCCAGGAAGAACCGCCTGGTGCTCTGTGCTGAAGACATCACCACCGCCTACTCGATGCGCCAGAACCGGGAGAACACCGCGAGGATTGCGGACTATATCGCCACGTTTTCCCGGCTTCGCGGGAACCTCGCCGTGTACTTTCCGTCTTACCAGATCCTCGAGACCTATGCCCGGGTTCTCGAAGACCGGCTCTCCCGGAGAAACCTGATCATCGAGCCCAAGGATTCACGGGACGCCGGGGAGCTCTTAAAGACCTTCCTCGCCCTCCCATCGAAAGGGAGTTCCGGCATCCTCTTTGCTGTCTGCGGCGGGAAGTGGAGCGAGGGGCTCGACTACCGGGGCGAGTTCCTCGCGGGGGCCATGGTGATCGGCCTCCCGCTGGCCCCCTACAACCGGGTCCGGCAGATGACCATGGATTACTATCGGCACAAGTTTGGTGCCGAAGGGGAGTTCATCTCCTACACCCTCCCGGCCCTCAACCGTGCCCAGCAGGCCATCGGGAGGGTTATCCGGAATCCCGATGAGAGGGGGGTGCTTGTCTTCGGCGAGAAGAGGTTCCTCGAACCAAGGGTCCATGCCGGTCTTCCCTCCTGGGTCAGGGAGGAGATGATGGCCTGCTCGATCGAGTCTTTCCCCGGAGCGGTGATGCGATGGAAGAGCTGAGCGGATCGGCACGTCTCGGGCTCTGGTTCGTGCATGTCCGGTGGTCGGGGACCACGGTCTTCCAGGTGAGGTTCTCGAAAAGCCCCCTTCCCGGTCCGGTCCCCCCCCTGATCCAACAGTACCTGGCCGGCCGGCCGGTTGACCCGGCCTCCCTCGATGTGGGGACGTTTCCTCCGGGAGAACATGACGCGGCAGTCTACCGGGAGGTCCGGAAGATCCCCTACGGGTCCACGGCCACCTACGGGGAGGTGGCAGGCCGGGCCGGGACCGCTCCACGGGCGGTAGGCCAGGCCATGCGGAGGAACCCGGTCCCGCTGGTCATCCCCTGCCACCGGGTTGTCTCCCGGTCGGGCAGGGGGGGGTTCACACCGGACCCGGAGATAAAGGCCCTGCTCCTGGACATGGAGAGAAAGAACAGAAGGCGTTTTCACTGTGTCGACAAATAGATCTCCTTGATAGGAACCGGAAATGAAACAGGTTTGGTGCAGAACGGTGAGCATGCGGTGAGGAAGGCCTCCGTCGACCGCCCCTCCCCCGGGGAAAACGATGGCGGGTGCTCTGGGTGAGGTCGGCCATCGTTCTTGTCGGAGGAGAAGCCCGCCGGGTCAACGGGAGGGAGAAATACTTCTTCCGGTACCAGGGAAAGACCTTCATCGAACGGCTGGTGGACTCCCTCCGGCCGGTGACGGATGAGATCGTTCTCGTGGCGAAAGACGCACGGCAGTGTGACCGGTTCCGGCACATGAACGGCGTGCGGTGCGTCCGGGACATCCGGTCGGGCATCGGGCCGCTCGGCGGGATCCATGCCGGGGTCCTTGCCGCAGAAGGCGATGTCCTCTTCGTCTGCGCCTGCGACATGCCCTGCGTCAGCGGCCCGGTGGTCGAACGGCTTTTTTCCGCTCTCGATGACCATGAGGCGGTGATCCCGGTCTGGAGCGGGGAGATGATGGAACCCCTCCATGCCGTGTACCGCAGGTCTGCCCTCGTTGCCTACCTGGAGAGCCACGAATCGCTCTCGGTCCGCGCCATGGTGAAGACCCTCGATGCCGTCTATCTCAGTGTCGAAGAACTCCGCGAGTTCGATCCCGACCTGATAACCTTCACCAACATCAACAAGCTCGAGGAGCTTGAAACGATGGGAGATCGGGACGAGTCCTGACGAAAACGATGTTTCTGTTCTCTTTTTTTAAAAGATCTGAAGAAGACATAGATCTTGCACCTGATCACGGGATTCCCTGAAACCACCCGCATCTTTATATATCAGGTACGAGTCCATCTCTGTTTGGCGGAACTGGTATGGCAGAGATGAAGAATAACTTCTGGCTTGGGGCCGGAGTCGGGGCGGTCATCATCATCATCATTGACCTGCTCGTTCCCTTCCTTGGTCCCCTACTTGGTGGATTCGTGGCTGGCTTCATTGCAAACAGGGATATCATGAATGCCGGGAAGGCAGGGCTCATTGCAGGAATCGCGGCCACGATCGTCATAGCCCTTGTCATCCTCGCAGGAATGATGTCGCCTCCCATAGCAGGATACCTTCCCCCCGTGAGCACCGGTTATATCCTGTTCATCACCATCACCCTGTATCTGGCACTCTTCGCATTCTTCGGCGGCCTCATAGCCGGAGCTGTACGGAGATAAATTTTTTCACCCCTTTTATCCTGCGAAGTCTCCATCCCGAAAAGTCCGTCGTTTTTGTATCTTCTCTCAGGATCTCACTAGATATGAATTGAGTACCATCCGGAAAGTGGTACCCGGCAGAAAAAGAGGAAACGTTCACTGGAGCAAAGGCTGGCTGCAGGAGAGGTTCCGGAGCGCTGCCCCCGCCTGTTCTCCGGTCTTTGGCACGCTGACCTGGATCTCGGCAGAGACCTCGTTTCCGGAAAACTCGATGAGATAGGAGCCCGGGTTCCGGATGGTCACCCTCTTTGCCGTGTCCACGCTGTAGCTCTTGGCAAATCCCTCCTTTGCGATGATGGTTCCCGTGGCCGGGTCGCGCACCGTGACCTCGAACCACACAGACGGCCCGATCGCTGTGACTTTCTTTGTCACCGGGTCCTTATCGTCATACTTGCTGTCGTACCAGATAGTCCGGGTGGTCAGGTTTGGCGAAATGCACATATCGATGACCAGGGGAGGCATGGTCAGGTTGTAGGAAAAAGCGGTCCTGTTCTGCTTGAAGGCAATGGTATCATAGTATATAGCTACAAACGGCGTGGCATTAGCCGGGTAATCGGGAAGAACCGTGTAGTATGACGCCGTTCTTTCGGTGGTTGGTGTCGGGAAGGGAGTCGCCGGGGTGATAAATCCGGTGACCGGGGGTACCGTGGTCGGGAGGGTGGTGGGATTGGCACCCCCCGGCGAACTACCGGGTTTCCCTCCCTGGGTGCCGGAGGGGGTGGGATTTCCCTTCGGCGGGGCAACACATCCGCTCAGTCCGACGAGAAGGACAATAACTACCAGTATCACCAGCGCCCGGTATGCCGTCATTACCTGAGGGTGGTTTCCTCACCTATTTATTTATTCTCCCGGCTGAAAAGAATCATCCGGATAAAAGGCGGGATAGGGGAACCGGGGTCTCTGATGCCGGATTTCCGGGAAATTATTCGGTGATGAACACCGCTGCGGCAAGCACCGTGGTCCAGAGCCCGGTCTTGTCACCCTGGGCTGACTGGGCGGTGTTGGTGGTCTTGATGATCTTCCCACTGGCCTTGTAGATCTGCTCCCGCTCCTGCCAGGCCCAGTTGATATCAAACTCGATGCCGAGCGTGGTGGCGAGCATGGTGGCCGCCAGGTCCTCGGCATAGTCGCCGGTCTTGTCGGCCGTCTCACCGTAGGCATGGTGCTCGGAGAGGTACCCGTACTCCTGCACGTCCCGGGGCAGGGCCAGGCCGATGGCGGCCGAGATCAAACGGTTCGGCTCGTTCGTCTCGTTCTTGGCCATGACACAGTGGGTGATGCTGCCCGGCTCCAGCCGCTTTATTCCTTCATCGACGGAGAGAGTCCGGCACTTGGGAGGGAAGATGCTCGAGACGTACACCAAGTTGTACTTCTCGATGCTCGCTTTCC
>JAJRBS010000164.1 GCA_028679325.1 Methanoregulaceae archaeon
TCCGGTCATGCACACCCTGCAGCAGGGGCTTGCCGGGAACCGGGTGATGGCGGTCTTCGGGATCCTGATCGGTACCTGCAACTTCATCCTCACCCGCATGGCAGCTGAAGGGCTCACCTACGAGCAGGCGCTGCTCGAGGCGCGGGAGATGGGGTATGCCGAGGCCGACCCTACCTACGATGTGAAGGGGATCGATGCCGCCATCAAGCTGGTCATTCTCTCGAACACCATCTGGAAACGGAACGTGAAGCTCGACGACGTGGACATCACCGGCATCGACATGCTCACCACCGGTGCTCTCCGTCTTGCCGAGGACCAGCATTGCACCATCCGCCTCATCGCCGAAGCGGTCCCGGAGAAGGGCATCCTCCGGGTCGCACCCCGGATACTCCAGAAGAACCATCCATTAGTGGTCGAAGGGACCCTGAACGCCATCACCATCGAGACGGACATGGCCGGGGAGATCACCCTGATCGGCAAGGGGGCGGGCTCAAAAGAGACCGCCAGTGCGGTCATCGGAGACCTGCTCCACATCAAGGAAGCCTATGCACGGGGTCATTAAGCGGAGGAGAGAGCTCCTCCGGATCATGCGGGCCTGTTCACTCGAGAAGGGCTACTTCACGGTCACCGACATCCAGGCCCTCGGGGGGGTTCCCCGGAGCACAGCCCAGGACTGGATCAACCGTCTCGTCGACGAGGGATGCATCGTCCAGCGGGAGAAGCAGCAGGGGAGGTCGCCGGCACGGTTTGCGACCATCTCGGCTATGCCCCAGAGCGCCTGCCGGAAGATCTTCACCACCGTCGACGGCGACCGGGTCAGGATCTACCACGAGTGCCTGTCAGGGTCCAGTGCCGCCTTCTGCGGCCACCACCATGCCCAGGCCGGAGGAGTGGTCCTGGATGTCTGGCGGGACGGCACCCTGCTCCGGGAGTGTGCCCGGATGGGGTCCTGTGACGTTGAGATAGGCCTCTACCCTCTCCCTGCCATCGGGGTGGTCGGTGTCCGGCGGGAGGGCGACTACATCGTCCAGACCATCCGGTGCATCGGGGGCCCGGCCTACTCGCTGACCGAGATGATGGGACATGCCGACGGGGTCTGCGACATCACGGTGAGACGGGAAGGGGACCTCGTCGAGGGGGAGGTCAGGACCCGGGCCCTCTCCCACCTCATCATCGGCATCGATGACACTGACGGGAAGAAGGGAGGGGCGACCTTTGCCCTGGCCCTTGCCCTGCTCCAGTACCTGGGATCGACCCGGGGGGCCATCCCCATCGAGCACCACGTGGCCATGCTCAACCCGGCCATCGCCGAGAAGACGGCCGGGAACTCCTGCAGTTACATCGAACTGGCACTGCCTCCGGACCTCCTCGGGAAGATCACCGAGCGGGCCGCCCTCTTTGTCGGCGATGAGGCGATGTCGGCGGAGTGGGGGCTCGCCATAAAGCAGGGGTTCCGGATAACCCCGGGGCTCCGGAAGTACGCCGGGGATGCTCGGATGGGCAGGGTAACCCCGGCGACCGCATCCAGGACAGCCCATCGCGAAGGGATCAGCCTCATCGGGGGAAGGGGGGTCATCGGTGCCCTGGCGGCTGTTGGTCTTTCCGGTCTCCGGAACGAGGTCCTCCTGAACCCGCAGGCCGGAATCCCGATCGACACGGTCTAGAGAAAAGGCAGGAGCACGAGCTAACTCGCTCCTTTTTTGTGTTCGTCAGAGAGAAGAGCGGATTGCCCCGGCAAGATGTTGTCAAACCAGGTGCACGTGCTCTTTATTCGTTCAGGGCACGTTAAGAAACAGAAAAAAAGGAACTGGCGTTTGAACGGTGAGGGCTCTTCGCTAGCAGGGCCGGAACTTTATCTTTTCCGCCCCGCAGATCGGGCAGCGCCAGGTGCCCGGACATTCTTCGAAGGATGTTCCGGCTTTCACTCCCTCGTCACCCTGGTCAGGGTTGTAGACATGACCGCAGATGGTGCACTCCATTTTTTGCATGATAACTGCTCCGAAAAGGTATCTTTGGTCCGGAAGGATTTTACCGCTTCCGGTTTTCTTATGCCATGACTACTTTCAGCTGGTAGAGGGGTTTTCGTGCGTCCCTGAAATTGAATTTTGCCACGATGAGGCCCTTCTCCTTCAGGCGGTTCAGGGCGTTTCTTATCGTCCGTGGTGAGAATGATACGCTCCCCACCATCTCGTTCAGTGTCCGCGGCTTGCCATCCCCCAGGAGGGAAAATACTGCCCGGGCTGAAGACGGGAGCTGCTCGATTCTTGCTTCTGTCTGTTGTGTCATTTTCTCTCTTACCTCCATTCCGGTAATCGATGTTCGGACGCGTTCATGCGGGGAGGCGTCACCAACTCAAGGTTGAAGTCATCCCCTGCACTTCGTATATATGTTTTACTATATACGAACATTCTATTGTATACGAACTAAAATTATATATACTTTTTCATGCCCAAGAGCTATGTGAACGATCCGGCAGGCCGCGATCCTTTTGAAAATCCCCTTGAACGCCAGTCCTTTGTCGGTCTCTATCCTTCGCCTGGAGGGATCCAGGCTATTGACGGGCAGGTCAAGGTCAGGATCCTCGAGATGCTGGAGCGGCAGGAGATGGCCTTTGACGACCTGGTCTCCGTGTCCGGGAGGGCGAAGTCCACGGTTTCTGTCCATCTCCGGGACCTGACAGACACCGGGATTGTCGGGGTACGGGCGGATCCTGCAGATGCCCGGAAGAAGATCTTCCATTTGAATTCCCTCTATCTTGCCGGGGCGGACGCGGCCTGGCAGGATTGGTTTGATGTCAACCGCTATGTCGGGAAGGCCCTCTCCTGCCAGGGTGACACCGCCCGCCTCTACCGGTTCATCCTCTCCTCCATCCGACTCACCCTCCTGTCACGGGGGGTTACCATTGACCCGGTCCTCCACCTTGCCGGGCTCTCTGCCGGACACTCCCTCTATCCCTGCGTCAAATCCGCTGACACAGAGACGATTGTGGAGAATATCGGGAAGTTCTGGTCCGACAACGGCCTCGGCAGGATCGAACGGGAATTCCACGACCCCCTGACCCTGAAGATAACCGACTGTTTTGAGTGTATCGATCTCCCCCCCTATGGAAAGCCAGCCTGTGCTTTCGAGTCCGGTGTCCTGTCCTGTATCTTTTCCGAGCACTTTGGCAGCCAGGCGAAGGCCCTCGAGACCCGGTGCTATGCCATGAAGAACAGTTTCTGCCGTTTCGAGATACGGGTCGACAGCCCTTAGATCCACCGTTGCCATAGACCAGAGAGTCTCTGGGTTTTTTGTCGTAACGCCGTCGTGGCAGTCGGTCTTGGACATCCAGTTTCTGTGTTCCCGCCTCCCCAAATGTTTATCAAGCCCTGAAGAGTATATGGCATTCGTGGTGACCTATGCCATCATTCGTTTGTAAAGACCTGGGTATGGACTGCCCGTTCACCGCATCGGCACCGACCGAAGCGGAGCTCGAGAAGAAGATCGCCGAACACGCCAGGAAGGCCCACAACCTGAACCCCGACAAGGACATGTGGATGAAGATCAAGACCGTAATCAAGTAACTCCTCCTCTTTTTTCCCAGGCGACAGTCTCTTATCGATCCTTCGCCTACATCTGCCGCAGGTGATTTGAGTTTGCATCTCAAGAAGATCGTCCTTGCCGGCATCCTCGGCGGGATCCTCCTCCTCGCCACAAGTGTCATCTTCAGCGCCATCGCTACGACCCTGTCCCCTTACAGCATCTTTGATGTCCCGGGCATGCGGCCGATGTCTGATCCCGTCTCCTCGCTCTTCTTTGCCGCCCCGTTCGTGGTCGCCTTCGTCTCGGCCATCGTCTACGACATCATCAACCCGGCGCTTTCGGGGGGAACGTTCCGGAAGGGGATCGTCTTTGGCTACCTGCTCTTCCTCCTGGTCGTCCTGCCGAGCCTGTTCGTGGTGTTCAGTTCCATGTACTTCCCGGACGGGTTCTACATCGCCGGTTTCCTGAACGGGATCATCGGCTACCCGTTGTTCGGGCTCCTCTGTGCCCTGCTATGGACCGGGACAGAGAAACTGGATTTCAGGGCCGAGGCAGCCCGTATCTGAAGGTCACTTCTCTTCTCATACTTTCTTCCCGCAGTGGGAGGTTTTTATTGCCCCGAAAACCACCTTCTGCCAGATATGACCATCGGAAAAGGGGCCTATCTCCGGCAGATCACCGCCGCCCGCCCCCTGCCGTCGGTCGAGGTCGGGACAGAGCTTGACGGGACGTCGCCCCCCTCGGTCTTCATCGGGAGCTGGAACTACCCGAAGGTCTATGCCGGGCCGATGATCGCCCCGGTCCACGGCGACACCCGGGTCATGGACATGCCCGAGTCCTGGATTCCCGGAGGAAAGACCCAGGAGGATATCCTCGGTTTCCGGATGAGCCTGGTCCGGGGGAAGCGGCTGCAGGCGGTGAACGAGCTCGACAACCACTTTGTTGACCAGCTCCAGGAGATCGCCCTCTCGGCCTCTTCTATCGAGAGCGAGGCCCGCTTCGACCATGTGCCGACCGGGTTCTCGGTGGGGGAGGAGCACACCCCCTTCGGCCCGAGTGCGGATCTCTCGGACCTTGAGATCGGGGCCCCGAAGTATGACCGGGAGCTCGAACGGGTATTCTATGACACCGATCTCCGGGCCACCCCGGGGATCATCGACCTCCACCAGAAGGGGGTCACCTTTTCGTCCATCCAGAAGGCCCTCTCTGCCGGCACCATGGGCAGGGACCGGCAGCGGCGGCTGGTCCCCACCCGCTGGTCGATCACCGCCTGCGACACGGCTATTGGCAACCACCTCCTGGCCGATGTCCGGAAGCAGGAGCTGATCGACGCCGTCCGGGTGCATGAGTTCTCGAGCCTCAACAACCACTACGCCGTTATCCTTCTCCCCACTCCCTGGCAGTACGAGTGGATGGAGGCCTTCCTGCAGGTCTCGGCCAACGAGGAGCTCCTCTTCTCTGATTACGAGTGGAACCGGGGGAAGAAGGAATACTCCTCGGTCGGCGGATGCTACTACTCCTGCAAGATGGCAGTCCTCGAAGCCCTGGCCCGGGAGCAGAGGCAGGCAGGAGCCATCGTCCTCAGGGAAGCAAGAAAGGGCTACATCCCGATGGGGGTCTTCAACGTCCGGGAGAACGTCCGGAACGCCATGGCAACCGAACCGGTGGTGTACGAGGACCTCTCTTCAGCCCTGCAGGGGATCGCTCCCTGGTTCCAGCTCCCGGTCTCTCGTTTTGTCGGGGACAGCACAGTGCTTCTCTCGGCCTTCAAGTGCAGGCAGCTCCGGCTCTCGGACTTCTCCTTCCCGGCCAAAGAGACGGTCAGCCCCGGTGGGTGAAGTGTATGATGCAACCGGTGATGCGGACTGTTTTCCGTGTCGGGTTGTTGGCAGCGGTTATCCTCGGGATCGGATACCTGGTCTTCGAGTTATTTTTCCGGGCTTAAGCCGCGTACGGTAGGTGTCTCGGTGGATGGAAAACCGATAGAGATCACGGAAACTGGCGTCGTGATGAGACTTTTTGAGAAGTAGAATAAAGGTTAAATTTGAGGAAAAAATTAGTACCGGGGCTTCCTGTGCTTCGGCAGGCAGTCACGGCAATAAACCGGTCTTCCCTCGGTTGGTTTGAACGGTACTTCGCACTCTTTACCACAGTCTGAACAGACTACTTTTGTCATTTCGCGGGGACCGGTATTTCGCGGGCCCGTCCCATAGTTTGATTTATACATAGTTTTTGCTCGAACAGTTCTATGAAAAACTGTGGTTATAAAAAAGCTGTCGTAGTATATGAAGTTCGTGGTCCAGCTCATGGAGAACTCCCCGTGTTTCCCTTCCCGCCAACCTACAGATATGCGGAAAGGATCCGGGACCTTTTTCCTGCCGCACTTCAGAGGAACCCGACACCCGGGGATGAAGAAAACAATTAATGGAAAGGAGGTTCAGAAACCAAGGCATCATGGAGAGTCCTGTCAGGGTCACGTCCCTCATCCCCCGTTCCCCCAATGCTCTGTCGGTCAGGATGGAGCGACCCTCTGGCTTTGACCACCTCCCGGGCCAGTACATGTTCCTCACACTCGGAGAGGGTGCGACATCGCTGATAAAGCACCTCACCATCTCGAGCAGCCCCACGGAACCGTTCCTCGAGGTGACCAAGGGGATGACCGGTCACCCTTTCGCAGAGGCTCTCAAAGCACTCACTCCGGGCGACATGCTCGCCATACGGGGACCCTACGGGGAGTTCACCTTTACGGGCGAGTATGAGAAGGTGGTTTTCCTCTCCGGGGGGATCGGGATCACCCCTCTCCGGAGCATGATGCGGTATGCCGCCGACAGGAGACTGGGATGCTCCATCGTCCTCCTCTATTCGTGCCGGGGCCGGGAGGACATCCTGTTCGGGGACGAGATGGAATCCCTGCAACGGGAGAACGGACGTTTCCGGTCGCTGGTGACCCTGACACGGCCCGACCCGGCTTGGACAGGTCTCTCGGGACGGATCGACAGGGATCTTATCGAGCGGGAGATACCGGACTGGAGGGAACGGGTCTTTTTCATCTCCGGCCCCGGGGTCATGGTTGACGCGATGTCGGCCCTGGTGACGGCGATGGGGATTCCGGAGGGGCAGGTGAGAAGGGAGGTTTTTCCGGGGTATTGAGGGACAGAAGTCATGGAAAATTGGAGAAATATTATCGGTTTATGGTATGGCAATAAGATCTCTCCTGGTTGTTTCGGAAATAAATTGATTATAGGATGTGATTCTATCTCTGATACATTATGGCCCAGAAAACCCTCACAACCGGGCAGGGGATTCCTGATGCCGACCTGGCAGGGGGGTCCCGTCCTCCTGCAGGTGGCCACCTGACTGAGGTGACATTATGACTGACGAAAGCAAGTATCCGGAAACAGGCGGAGAAGATAAACACGCTCCCGGGAGAGGCGCAACGATCCGGGACTGGTGGCCCCATCAGCTGAACCTTA
>JAJRBS010000031.1 GCA_028679325.1 Methanoregulaceae archaeon
CTGATCTCCCATGAAAAGACCTGTTACGGGGAGGGAGATAATCATTCTGGGGTCAACCCAGCAGCCTTTCGGGAAGAGCAGAGATATTATCTTTCGTGGTGAGATGATAAGGTAGAAACCATGACCCCGGGACGGTCCGAATACTACGTTCTCATCCTATTCGAGATACTCTTTCTCCTCCTTGCCGTACAGGCGGTCATCATCGAGGACACGACCCGTTTTTACGGAGTCCTTGCCTCCATGGTGCTTGCCCTCTTCCCCGTCCTTGCAGAATGGGGCCTGTCGGTCAGGCTGACTCCCGGCGTGAAGACGGTGATCGCCCTGGCCCTCCTCCTCCACGTTGCCGGCGGCATCAACCGCTGGTACTGGAAGTTTGCTCCCTACTACGACAAACTGGCCCATGTGGTGGCGGCAATGGCGGTCGGCATGACCATCCTCTCTCTCTTCCTGGTCTTTGACACCTGGAAGATCAGGGTTAGTCCGGGAAGGATCATTGCAGGGATGATCATCATCGTGGTTGTCCTCGGGGGGCTCTGGGAGATCGGTGAGTACTCCATCGACCTGCTCGTCCGTTCTTCGTACAATAACGGGGTGATGGATACGATCATCGACACTATCGCCAACCTGGCTGGCCTCCTGATAGCGGTCCTGTACGCCTGGTGGATCTTAAAAAAGGTCCCTGAAGGCGGGACCCCCGGATACCTTATTTACCCGGAACAGGGCCTGTCACCGGGCGCCTGAGTCCGACGATCCGGGGGCAGGGCCGGACTGCGGAAATGAGAGACAGTCACCGGACATGGAGATCCAGGCTCCCGCTCCGGAACCCCTCGAGGTCGAGGGTGACATAGTCATACCCGAGGTCCCGGAGCAGGGAAACGATCTCCTTGCGGAGGGAAAGGGCCCTTTCGATATCACGTGAAAGTACCTCGATCCGTGCAATGGTCCCGTGCGTCCGGACCCTCACCTGGTCAAACCCAAGGTCGTGCAGATGGTCCTCTGCCTGTTCTATCCTCGCGAGATTCCTGGTCGTGACGGCCTCACCGTAAGGGATCCTCGAGGCCAGGCAGGCAGCCGAGGGTTCGTCCCAGAAATTAAGACCGGATCTCCGGGCAGATTCTCTCACATCCTCCTTGGTCATGCCTGCTTCTGCCAGCGGATGGGAGACCCCTTCCTCCTGGCAGGCCCGAAGCCCCGGCCGGAACTCATCCAGATCAGAGAGCTGGACCCCGTCCACGACACAGACGATCCCGGATTCTTCTGCCTTCTGTTTCAAGAGCCGGCAGGCAAGCTTCTTGCAGAGGTAGCAGCGCTCCTCCGGGTTATCCACAAACCGGGGGTCACCGAGGATAGGAAAAGGGATAACCTCAACATCGAACCCGAGCTTCTCAGCGCGATCGAGCGCCTTTTTCAGCGAACGTCGTGGGAGGAGGGGGGAGTCGAGGATGACGCAGGAAGATTTCTGACCAAGAACTTCCCGTGCGGCTGCAGCGAGAACCGTGCTGTCAACTCCGCCCGAGTACGAGACAAGGACCTTCTCTTTCCCGGCGAGGATCTTTTGCAACCTGTCAGACGGTCGCAATCTCATCGTCATTCCAGTAATGTCCCTCCCCCTCCGGGCACCGTACCAACGCCAGGAAATACATTATGGCTTCAGGGTAATATATCTGGTAGAGGAGACCTTCGGGTCCCGGTGCGATCATGCTGACGGATAGTGAACGGGAGAGGTATTCGCGCCAGATCCTCCTCTTTGGGGAGGAGGGACAGGAGAGGCTGAAATCGTCGAAAGTCTTCATCGCCGGTGCCGGAGGCCTGGGATGCCCGGCCGCGGCTTACCTTGCGGCGGCGGGGGTCGGGCACCTGGTCATCGCCGACTGCGACTCTGTTGACAGGACAAACCTCAACCGGCAGATCCTGCATTATGAGTCAGATATCGGTCGCCCCAAGGTAGTCTCTGCCAGGGAGAAGCTCCTGTCCATGAACCCGGATATCAGGGTCGAACCCCTCGCAGTCATCATCAGCGACAACAATGCTTCAACCCTGGTCTCTGGGTGTGACCTCGTGGTGGATGCCCTTGATACCTTCACTGACCGGTATGCCCTCAACCGGGCAGCGATCAGAAACCGTATCCCCTACATTCACGGGGCTGTTTCAGGCTTCGATGGGCATATGGCCACCATCATACCAGGGGAGACAGCCTGCCTCGAATGCATGGTCCCCGAGGCCCCGCCGCGATCTGTCTTCCCCGTGGTGGGGACCACCCCCGGGCTCATCGGGGTGCTCCAGGCGCACGAGGCAATCAAGCAGATCACAGGACAGGGAGAGCCCCTGACAAACCAACTGGTACTCTGGGATGGAAAAGCATCACAGTTCACCATGATCCGCGTTGAGAGAGACCCTGATTGCCCGGCCTGCGGAGGAGACTCCCGGGCCTCCGGCAGGAGGAGAGAGATATGAGAGTACAGGTGAAGGCTTTTGCCGGATTCCGGGAGATCCTGGGCCCGGACATCGCGCTCGAGCTGCCGGAAGGATCGACCCTTACGGGTCTTCTTGAAGGCCTTGGAAGACGTTCTCCCGGGATACAGAAGGCACTCTTTGATGACCAGGGAACGCCCCTGAAGAGCGTCATCATCATGGTGAACAAAAAAAGGCAGACCCGGGCCGAATTCGTGTCCCGGGAGCTGCATGACGGGGATGAGGTCGCCATCTACCCCCCTGTCGCCGGGGGATAGGACGACTTTATGATCCAGCTGACCCGTGATCAGATAGAGATTGAAGAGTTTATCCGGAAGGCAAAGACTCCCAGGATCGGGGGAATCGTGACTTTCATCGGGGTGGTCCGGGATGACTGCATCCTGTCGCTCGAGCTCGAGTCCTACGAGGAAGCCGCACTCCAGGAGCTCGAGAGGATACGGGATGAGGCGATGAAGGATTTTGATATCGAGTCGGCAGATATCATCCATCGCATTGGGAAACTCGCCATCGGGGACACCATCGTGCTTATCGTTGTCGCTGCCGGCCACCGGAAAGAGGCCTTCAGGGCCTGCGAGTTCCTCATTGACCGGTTAAAAGAGACCGTCCCCATCTGGAAAAAGGAGGAGACAGAGGATGGGTCGCGCTGGATCCCCGGAGAGCATGGTTGAAGGGGCTCGCCCCTCTCCGCTGATTCGCCGTTTTGAACCGGCCGATTTCAATGCCGTGTCCTCCCTCGAGGAGGAGGGATCCGGATCGCGGTACGGTTCACGGGTCTTTATCCGCCAGGCCTCGGTCCTCTTCTCCCCTTTCTTCTTCGTGGCCGAGCTCGGGGATGCGGTCACCGGATACGCGATTGGCGGCCTGACCGCGGCCGATGCGGGGGAGGGCTGGGTGATCAGACTGAAGATTGTCGAAGGTCACCGGTCCCGGGGCATGGGCCACCTCCTCCTCGATGCGGCGGTCACATCGCTGGCGGCCGCCGGTGCAGACAAAGTCCTGCTAACGGTCGCACCCGGAAATACAAAGGCCATCGGGCTCTACAGGAAATACGGTTTCCTGGAGACGGGGTTCAAAGCCGGCTATTTTGGCACAGGGGAGGATAGGATCATCATGGAATTCCGGACACTCCCCGCGGGACGATCCTGACACGGGCGGGAAAAGTTCTAGATCCGCCTCCTCAGTACAAGCAGGGAGATGAGCAGGGCTGTCGGGGTCAGGAGTATGGCAGGGCCGGCCTGTGTAGAGACTGGTGTCAGCCCGGCCTGCACCTGCACCACCTGTCCCGGGGCGATGGTGACGGTACTGGTATAATCATTGTATCCGGGAAGTCTGATCAGCAGGGAATGCGAGCCGGTCTCCACCGGCGTCAGGGTCAGCGGGGTGACCCCCCGGCAGAGATTGTCAAGGAAGACATTGGCTCCCTGGGGGTCCGAGTTCACCTGGAGAGTCCCGGTGGAGGTGGGACTCGAGGAAGGAGTCATCGTCGCTTCTACGAGCGCGATGCCGCCAGCCAGGACCTGGATGTTCTGGGTATAGTCCTGGTAGCCGGCCAGGGTGAGCCTCACGGCATGCTGGCCCGGAGGGATGCCGGTCAGGTCAAGGGGATTCCCGGGCTGGGTGATCCCCTGGAAACCCCCATCGAGGTACACGGATGCCCCGGACGGGGTGGAAGAGACGGACATGCTCCCTGTCTGGACGGTACTCGTGACTTCGAGGGTGGCGTCGATGATAACGACCTGGCCCGGAAGGACCTGCACGGTGTCGATCCAGGGATTATATCCCGCCCTCCGGAGCTCGACAAAGTGGGGGCCTGCCGCAATATTTCCAACTGTTGCTGACGTGGCCCCGCTGTAGAGCCCGTCGATGTACACGTCAGCTCCTCCCGGGTTGCTCTTTGCCTGGATGACTCCCACTTCGGTGAGGGGGAGGAGGGTGGCTTCAACGGCAGCGGTCCCTCCCGGGGGGACGTTGATCAGGGAGACGTAGGGCTGGTAGCCGGAGAGGAAAGCCCGGACGATGTGGCCTCCGGCCGGCATATCGGTGTAGGTCCAGGGGGCCATCTGCCCCCTCCCCCCATCAACGGTGACCAGGGCCCCGTTCGGTCTCGAGCTGACCACCAAGGTGCCATACTGCACCGAGGGCTCAAGGACTGCCGCAACCCCAATGACCTCTCCCGGAGCTGGGTTTGTATCAAAGGTACGGCTCCAGGGAAAGTACCCGGACTTGACGATCACAATGGTGTGGCTGGGAGGACCGGTGGTCGAGACCGCTACCGTGACCGGGGTGTTTCCCCGGTAGATAGTATCTACCAGCACCTGGGCATCGGACGGATTCGATTCTACCCGGTAATACCCGTTTGCGGTCTGCCCGGCAACCGGTCCGGTGGAGAGAAGAAGTATCAGGATGATGAGGAAGAACGAAATGAGGATACGCATGATAAGAAAAAACTATCCTTCTATTTATAGGTTGATACAGGGATTTCATTGGCTATCTCGGGAACGCGAATACTACCAGGACCGGCATCCCGGGGAACCGGGAGATTTAAGACGGAAATCGTCTAATATCAGGGAGAAAGCATGCTCGAGTATCTGAACAGGTTCGAACGGTTGATCTACTATGCCCTGATGGTCATGCTTGCCCTGGTTATCTTCCTCGGGGTCCTCGAGCTTGTTGTTATCCTTTTTCATGTCATCATCCTGGACTTTTCCTACAGACTCGCCAACTTTGAGATCCTCGAGATATTCGGCTACTTCCTGCTGATCCTGATCGGGATCGAGCTCCTGGAGACGATCAAGGCTTATCTCATCAAGAACGAGATCCACGTCGAGATCATCATCCTGGTTGCCATCATAGCCGTTGCACGGAAGATCATCCTTCTCGATCCTTTTGCCGAGGGAGAAACCCTGAACAGTGCCGCGATGATCGCCCTCGGTGTGGTGGTGGTCGCCCTTGCCGCCTCCTACTACCTGGTAAGGAAGAGCGGAACTGAGACTGGCTGACCCCGGAACAGTCCTCCATGCAAACCTATTTTACTAAAAAACCGGAGATCATGGGCTGATGGAGTTCCTCCCATCCGATGACTCTGCGGCTTCCTCTTCTTTTGGCGAGCCTGCCTGCCGCAGGGTTCTCGGGTGCTGCGACAGGCTGGCAAAGGCCCGGACCCGGCGAGAACTCGGCCTTCTTATCGCCCGGGAGATGCAGGCCTACTCGGTCTTTGAACTCCAGGTGATATCGGGGAAGATACACCATGAGATCGATCGCCTCCCCTCGCCTTACAGGGAGGCGGTCAGGCCCTACTTCCTGCAGCAGGTGTTCGAACCTCACCACCAGGCTCTGCTCCTCCACAGGTCGGCCTGGTCACCCTTCCCGGACGGGCCGCTGGAGGATCCTCCCCTTTTCCGTGAATACCTTACGATGGTCCCTTCCGGTTGCTTCTCCCGTGACCTGAAAAGCGAATATGTCCCCCACCTGACGAACCCTGCCCATACGCTCTTTTATTATCTCGTCGGGGCATTCACCATGTTCGTCCTCGGCCTGCCCGGACACCCGGAAGGAATGCCCTTTCCCGGTGGCTTTCGGGTCGAGAGGAAGGACAGGAAATTCTACTGCCCTGTCCGGGACAAGGAGAAGGAGGTACAGGGGTGCCTCTGCAACTACTGCCCGGCCCTCCAGAGCCCCGAGCCGTGACTACGACAGAATCTTTTGCAGAAAAAAGGTCAGGGTTTGATAACAAGGGTTGCCGCCCTGCTGTGAGTCACGACGAAGGTGCTGACGCTCCCCGAGAGCATCCGCGATATCCGGCTCATGCCAACCGAGCCGAGCACAACAAGGTCGGCTCCCAGTCCTTCAGCAAGGGAGATGATGACCTCGCCCGGGTGGCCCTGTCTCAAGTGGATGACGAAACGGACACCTTCGGCCTCGAGCTGCTGTGCAAATCCGGAGACCATGGCCCTCTCGGTTTCAGGAAGTTCTCCCATCACCAGGTCCTTCCCCGTACCACCTCCTGAAAATCCCCGCTCGCTGACATACACGAGGTGGAGGTCAGACGAGTAGTGCCTGGATACGTCCGCGGCAGCTGAGAGGACTTTTCCGGTCATGTCTGATCCGTCAACAGCAACCAGTATCTTCCGAAACATCGGCTCAGTCCAGTTGTAAATGCCCTGCCCGCATTCTTAAGGATATCCTTCAGACGGGCGATCCTCTCTGCCGGATCGCCTCCAGCGCCTGCCGGGCAGCTTCCCGGGTAGCATCGGCCTTGTTCTTCCCTGTCCCCCGACCGGCTACCAGTCCGTTGATGAGCACCACATAGACGAACAGCGGCCGGTGATCCGCCCCCTCCCTGCTCTCGGGTTCGTAGGTGGGTGGCGGCAGTCCTGCCTTCTGAATCTGCTCCTGGAGCTCTTTCTTGTAATTCTTTGCAGCGCTGAAACGGGTGGTTTTCGGGGGGAAGAAACGGAAGATGACTTCCCGGGTCTTTGCAAGCCCGGCATCAAGGTACAGGGCGGCGATGAAGGCCTCGAAGGCACCGGCAACGATACGCGAGGTCATCTGCTGCCCCTTTCCGACGAGGATAAGGTCTTCGAGGCCTGATCCCGAAGAAGCGACGTATCGTGCCAGGTTCATGTTCCGGGCAAACTCCATGCGAGCGGTGAGTCCCCCCTCTGCCTCCGGGAATGTCCTGTACAGGTGCTCGGCCAGGACAAAATTCAGGACCCGGTCGCCAAGGAACTCGAGCCTCTCATTGTCACCCTCATTGCTCCCCGTCTGGCGGCTGTAGGAGCTGTGTGTCAGCGCCTGGTGATAGAGTTCGAGCGCTCCTGCGGAAATCCTTGTCCGCCCCAGGTTTTTTAAGACCGCCCTCAAGGCAGTCTTTCTCTCATCATCCATGATGCAGTCCTCTCAGCCGAAAGAAGGCCAGCCTCTACCCGCCCCGGTCACCATCATTCTCCTATCACTCTCCCTTTCACCTGCGTCGTTATCACTCAAAGAGTTTGCAGGGGTCGGCGTCGGATATGTCTTCTCCTTTCTCGTGCCTGAATTCCACCACCCTGGCCATCCATTTCAGGAAGGCGATACCGATGGCGCCGGTGCTCACCACAGACTGGAGGGCGATGTCCAGGGTTCGCATATTGAAGTCAGAATGGTAGGGATAGATATACTTCGAGACCGTGAAGCCGACGACTCTTCCCTGTTCGATGATCCGCGAGAAAGCTGTCAGCGGCGAACTGAACGCCCTGTGGAGCTCGAAGATGAACTGGGCATCGTTCCTGTCATAAAATTCGTTCAGGTGGACGATGGCGTCTTCCTCCTTCAGGGTGATCTGGAAGGCAACGACACAATAGTGCATGCCGGCCCGGTGATCGATCAGGACCGGAAAGTTGCCGAACCTGATCCAGTAGCCCCAGTTCTCTTCTTTCCCGCACTCGCGGACGAGCTCCACGTCCATGCTCGAGAGGTACTGTTTCAGGAGAGCCCTGGCTTCGGCATCAGTTCGAAGGGCAACGGTGTCTTCCATGCTATGCTATTATCCCACTGCCGCACAAGAGCCTGTCGCTCCCCTTCACTCGAGCCGGGATAATCGTCCCCGGACATCGTCGAGGTTACAGTGCCGGGCCTCGATGAGAGCCGATATGACGGCATCAGAGAAGAGCAGGGCGGCGGTCTCGAAGAGGGTACCCAGTGGGGCGAAGGAACCGGACACGGACCGGTACTGTCCGGTTATCTGCCGCACTTCATACTGGCTGGAGAGGTGTGTGCCGGCATAGAGGCTCCCGAGGACCACGATGCAGGTGGCCAGTTTCGCCATCCGGGAGGTTCTGGTGGCCGTGATCAGGCATATGCGCCCGTCAAGCTCCCGTGCTGTCTCGCAGACGTCATAGATGGAGTTCGTCTCTCCCGAACCCGAGAAGACCACCAGGGTGTCACCTGCAGAGAATGCAGGAGTGATGGTCTCGCCTATGACGTAGGAGTCGTAGCCTATATGCATCAACCTCATGGCGAAGGCTTTGGCAACCAGCCCTGAGCGCCCGGCGCCGGCTACGTAGACCCGCCCTGCCGCAAGTATCTCGTCGAAGAAATGGAGAGCCTCCTCCGGGTCGAGGGCGCCTGCCGTCTCCCGCATCTTCTCGGTCATCAGGAGCATCAACTCCTCGACCGGGTAACACCCGACCGGCTCGCGGCTAATTTCCTCTGGGTCAGGCATACCAGTACATGTGACCTCCGCCATGTATAAGGATTGCCGGATGTACAGCCACCTGCCCCGGACGACGGTCCCCTGCACAGGGATTATCCCGGAAAAATACAGCCGATCCCCGGCTTTCCAGATAGTCCCGGGGATTAAACTTTTCTGCCCGGATCAGGAGAGGTTTCCCCTGTTCCGATCTCCTCTTCCTCGTACCGGGCCACTGCCAGGAGTTTCGGGGATGCCTGGAAGAGATAGTGGAGGATGAAGATATTGATGGGGATGCAGATCAGGGCCCGGGCGAAGAGGCCGGTCGAGAACTGCCAGAGGTTGTAGTAGTTCACCATGACCAGGGCCACCGCGTACCCGGCCAGCATGAAAACGGCAGAATAGGCCACATCGATCCCTTTCCGGTAGAAGTAGGTTGAGAAGAAGCCAACGGTCAGTCCTGCGATGCTGAACGCGGCGATATCGATGGCCGGGATCTTTGCCGGCACACCAGCCATGAAGCCGATGATGAACCCGGGGGCCGGCCCGCCGATGGCAGCACCGATGGCCACAAAAAAATCGCGGAGATCGAGGACAAAGATATCACCGAGTGGCGTGATAAGGTTCAGATACCGGGTGAGAAAAGCGAGCAGACTAAAAACCAGGGTAATAAGCACCTGGTACCGAATCTTTCGCATGTCCATAGGAAAAGCTCCGCTCACCGGCAAGGCCCGGAAATGTCAGGTGAACTGACGAACCCGATAATCCACTTCAACGTCACGAGACCGGATATATTTTTTGCTTCGTGATTTTTATCACTGAAGGGATCCCTGCGGCATGTCAACGATCATCTTTCCGCCGATACAGATACTTTTATTCCCCGACCAGCCAAGAACTCCCATGACCACGGGGGTGGGACCAGGTCCGAGGGGGCATCACCTGCTATCCTGTCGTACGAAAAGGTATTTTCCTACGGGACGTTTTTTTTCTTCGTCTTTATCATCGCCATCCCTGTTTCAGCCGCGAGCGGACCGGGGCTCTACTTTGTTATGCACGATAACCTCCCGCCCTATGAGTTCACCGACGAAAAAGGACAGCCGACAGGATATGCCTATGATCTCATCCAGGCCCTGGCCCGCGATACCGGGCTTCATATTACTGTCATCTCCGAAGAAGAGTTCGGATCCACCACAGATCCCGGGCCTGGACGGGTACTCATCCTGCCGGTGTTTACCCGGGGATCTCCGACAAAACCCCCGTACATCTCTGAGCCGGTCAGGGTCGTGCAGTACAGGCTGTATGCCCGGGATGACCCCGGGACTCGTCTTGAGCTCCTGCCCGGGGATATGGTCGTTATCCCCCGGAGCGGTTCCTTCCCACCCACCCTATACACTGGAGATCTCTACCTGGTTGCCGGGGCTGATACCCCTTCGGATGCCTTCGCCCGGCTGAACATGGAAGGCGGCGATTTTGCCCTTGTGGAAGGCCTGCAGGGCACTGACCTCCTGAAACATGGAGGGTTCCAGGGCATCAGGGCAATCGACAATTTTAGTGAGGAAGGCGCCTACACCCTCATGATCGTTGATCCCGGCGGGCTGTACCTCCCCCTTATCGAACAGGGGATACAGGACCTCCGGGAATCCGGAGAGATGGACCTGCTGGCCACCCGGTGGTTCACGCCCGTCGAGGAGGAGGAGGGGGAATCCCCCCTCCTCTTTTACCTTTTCACGCCGATAGCCCTGATTGCCCTGGTAGCCTTCTCCTGGTCCCGTGCCATGCGGTACCAGGTCTCGAAAAAGACCACCGAGCTCGAGACAGAGCTTCGCGAACGTCGTCGTGCTGAAGAAGAACTCTCCCGGGCACGGATCCAGCTTGACAGCATCATCAATTCCATCGCCGACCCGGTCTTTGTCAAGGATCGCGACCACCGGTGGATACTGCTCAACGATGCCTATTGCCGCTTCATGGGTCACCGGCGTGATGAATTGATCGGACGATCCGATTATGACTTCTTTCCTCCGGAGGAGGCTGAGGTCTTCTGGCAGAAGGACGAGCTCGTCTTTGAGACCGGGAAGGAGAATATCAACGAGGAGAACTTTACCGACGCCTCGAATACTCCCCACATCATTGCCACCAAGAAGGCCCTCTACACCGATGCCATGGGCCAGAAGTACATTGTCGGTGTGATCAGGGATGTTACCGACCAGAAGAAGTTCGAGGAGACGCTGAAAAAGTTCAATGAGGAACTCGAGCGACGGGTCAGCGAACGTACTTCTGCACTGGTGAGGGCCAACAGGGATCTTGAGTCGTTTACCTACAGCGTCTCCCATGATCTCCGGGCACCTCTCCGTGCCATCGATGGCTTTTCAAGCATCCTCCTGACCGAATCCGCGGGCATGCTGAGGGAATCGGAGATTGGCCTTCTTTCTAAGATCAGGAAGAATACCCAGCAGATGGGAAACCTGATAGACGATCTTTTAAACTTCTCCCGGATAGGCCGGAAGGAACTGAACAAGGCGGTGACCAGTCCTTTGGAGATCGTCCGGACCGTACTCGACCAGTTGCGTGCAGAACGGAAGGGCCGGGACGTGCGGATCAATCTGGGAGATCTCCCGGACTGCTCAGCAGATCCGGCCCTGTTGCACCAGGTGTACTACAATCTTCTCTCGAACTCCCTCAAATTTACCCGGACCGTCGAACCCGTTTTTATTGATATCGGTTCGTTCTCCCGGGACGGGAAGACCGTGTATTTCGTGAAGGACAACGGCATCGGTTTCGACATGCGGTATAGCGACGTGATCTTCAAACCCTTCCAGCAGCTGCAAAGTACGCCGGATTACGAAGGAACCGGTGTCGGTCTGGCTATCGTTCACCGC
>JAJRBS010000071.1 GCA_028679325.1 Methanoregulaceae archaeon
AGTGGTACAACCCGGCGACATCGGCCTGGGAGGACATCCCGACCAGTGTTGACCCGGCGGCTAGGACGGCAAGCGCCCGGATAACCCATACCAGCGTCTTTGCCCTCTTCGCCGATATCCCACAGGGGACTCCCCCGGTTACTCCCCCGCCAACCTCGGCACCCCCGTCATTCCTGGGATTCTCCCTCCTCTGGATCGCGATCGGGGTCATCCTCGTGGTTGTGGCCCTGATCGTCATTGTCATCATGCGGAAGAGATGGTCCCGTGAGGAGGGGCCGTCAGATGACGAGAACTGGAAGATGGAATAGGTCCACTCCATTTTTTCCTTTTTTTCAAAAAGTCTTAGACCGGCTTCAGCTGCTTCCAGAACAGAAAAATCCCTGACCTGTCAGTCTGCTCCTTCGGTGTAGTAGTAATATTCTCCCCCTGCTTTCTGCTCCCGGTCAAGGTATGACCCTGGCTTGTTGATCCGCGGCCGCCCGGTCCGGTCCCTCCTGAAAGTGACCCCGAGCCGGGAGAGGAAACGGTTCATTCCCTGCCGCATGTCGAAGGGCCCGGTGGCCTCACCGCGAATTCCCGGTTCTCCGTCAAACACCAGAATCCGCTCGCTGATCATGTCGATTAAGTAGATGTCATGGTCGATCACCAGGACCGCCGCTTCTCTTCCATCAGCATGGTGTTTGAACATCCGCGTGATCCTGACCCGCTGCTCGACGTCGAGATGGGCGCTCGGTTCATCGAGGATGTACAGGTCCGCGTCCCGGGAGAGGCAGGCGGCGATTGCAACCCGCTGGAGCTCGCCACCGGAAAGGGTGTCAATGGGCGACTGGAGCAGGGCTGAAAGGGAGAGGGGTTCGATGATATCATGCAGGTACCGGGAACTGTCGAAGTTCTTCGTGACCTGGCGGAGCGAGAACTCCACGGTGTCAGACGAAGTCGCCTTGAGATACTGGGGCTTGAAGGAGACCCGGGCCCCGAGATCCGCGGCCTCGCCGTCAGGGGTCTCGACGCCGGCCAGGAGGCGGGCAAAGGTGCTCTTCCCGATCCCATTGGCACCCACCAGGCCGAGGACCTCGCCGGCCCGTATCTCGCCGGGGGAGACCGAGAGGGTGAAGTGCTCATAGCTCTTCTTCAGGACAGGGTACTCGAGGAGCACGGCCCGCTCCGCACGGTCCTCGTGGGCCCTCTTCTCAAAGACCACCGGGTAGTCGCGGAACCTCACGTTCTCCTCCGGGAGATACCCTTCCAGGTACTGGTTGATGCCAATCCTCACACCTTTCGGCTGGGTGATCACCCCGAAGACCGCCGGTTTACCATAGGCGACATGGACGGTGTCGGCCAGCATGTCGAGGATCGCCAGGTCATGCTCCACGATGACTATCGGCCGGGTGAGCGCCAGTTCACGTATCAGTTCTGCTGCCGCCATCCGCTGGTAGATATCGAGGAAGGGGGTGATCTCGTCCAGGAAATAGAAGTCCGCCTCGCGGGCAAGGCAGGCGGCGATAGCCACACGCTGGAGCTCGCCCCCGGAGAGCGTCGAGATGTCATGATCGAGAATCGGGCGAAGGGCGAGTCTCTCGGTGTATTCGGAAAGCCTTCCCCTCTCGTCGGTCGATTTGAGGAGATCCCCGGGGGTACCCGTGAAGACCCGCGGAATGTAGTCGATGTACTGGGGCTTGACCGCCACCCTCAGTTTCTTTTGCGAGACGGTGAGAAGGTACTCGTAGAGCTCTGTCCCGGTATACTCCCGGAGGATCTCTTCCCACCCTGCATCCCGCCCGAACAGTCCGAGGTTCGGCTTGAGCTGGCCGGAAAGGATCTTCACCGCCGTGCTCTTCCCGATACCGTTGGCGCCGAGGATTCCCGTCACCTTCCCTTCGACCGGGGTCGGGAGGCCGTACAGGGCAAAACCGTTCTCCCCGTAGCGGTGAGTGGGGTGTTCGAGTTCCTCGGGCAGGCTGACGATATCCAGCGCCTCGAACGGGCACTTCTTGATGCAGATGCCGCACCCGACACAGAGCTCTTCCGAGATAAGGGCCTTCCCGTCCTCTCCGATGATTACTGTCTCGTCCCCGGTACGGACCCGGGGGCAGTAGAGGATACACTCGGTGCCGCATTTCCGCGGGTGGCACCGGTCTTTGTGGACGACCGCGATCCGCATGACAGGTTCACGCCGAGCCGGTGAGAAGGACGGTCCAGGTGATAAACCAGAAGGCGAAGGTCATGAAACCCTGGTACACCCAGTCCTTCTTCCCGAGGCTCTCCGGCTCGAGCTTGGTGAACATGAAGATATGCCGCTGGACCACGATCCCTGCCATCATGATGAGCAGGCCGAGAGCGGTCCAGCTGTTGAAGCCGACTATCTCGGTAAAGGGAGAGGTATGCGGGATCACCAGGAACGAGATGATGCCGGTCACCATCCCGGCCAGACAGGCGACAAGGGATCGCTTGATCTTGAGCAGGTGCTCTTTTTGCTTCTCGGCAGGAGTTTTCCTCTTCCTGGTCTCCTTCTCTCCAGTCTCCTCGGCACTCATCACTTCACACCAGTTGTCCTACATTTTAATCTTGAAGCAATATGTAATTTGGTATACTATGGCGACTCAGGGCGGGATGAGCGGCATTGATCTCAGGTCTGTCGTCTCCGAGTGGCAGGGTCTCCTTCCTCTCTGGGTCAACAAGGTCTACCAGTTCCCACCGGCGCACCTGGTGATCCGGCTGAACGGGGAGGAGCACGCCCGCTGGAACCTGCTCATCGAGAGCGGCAGGCGGGCCCACCTGACAGGGAAACTTCCGGTGCCGCCGAAGATGCCGGCCTCCTTCGCTATGCTCCTCCGAAAACACCTTACCGGGGGAAAGGTTCTCTGCATCGGGCAGTATGGTATCCAGCGAATCTTCGTATTGGACATCGGGAAGCATGGGACGGTCTACCACCTCGTGGTTGAGTTGTTCGATGAAGGGAATGTCATCCTCTGCTCGGAGGATTACACCATCATCCAGCCGCTCCGCCCCCACCGGTTCCGGGAACGGGACGTCCTTGCCGGGAAGGAGTACGTGTTTCCGCCGCCGGACCCCTCGACCTTCTCTCCCGAGGAGTTCAGGAGCTTTTTAGCCGGAGACACCCGTGATATCGTCAGGGCACTCGCCGTCGGTGTGATGCTCGGCGGGATGTACGCCGAGTACATCTGCAGCAGGACCAGGACGCCGAAGAACCTTCCTGCCGCATCAGCCGATGCCGATGCCATCTACCGCGAGCTGCAGGCCCTTCTGGAAACGACCAGGAACGGGATCGCTCCTCTCCGGCAGAAGGACGCCTGCCTCCCTACAGGCGGAGAGAGGGCAGAGGGGCCGGCCTTCAACCGGGCTCTCGACGACTTCTTCCCCGAAATACCGGCTCCCGGTGAGGAGAAGGCCCGGGCAGCGAAGGCCGCCTCGAAGGAGGAGAGGATCCGCGAACGTCAGGCGGCCACCATCGAGAAGTACGAGAAGAAGGCAGAGAAACTGAAGAGGACCGTGGCCCTCATGTACGAATCCTATCCGGTTCTCACAGAGATCATCAGGGTCCTTGACCAGGAGAGCCGGAAGCGTTCGTGGCAGGAGATTGAACGAATCATAAAAACAGCAGGGCCCGGGAGCCCGGCCTCCCGTATCGTGTCCGTGAACGCTGAGAAGGCCTCGGTCGAGGTCGATATCGGTGAGAGGGTCACCCTGTACGTGCACGAGAGCCTCGAGGCCAACATCGGCCTGCTGTTCGAGGCCGAGAAGAAGCTCAGGAGGAAGATCGCCGGGGCACGGGCGGCGATGGAGAAACCGGTGATCTCCCGGGCGAAACGGTCGGCGGCGGTGCCGGCCCAAAAGAAGCGGTGGTACCATCGTTTCAGATGGTTTTTTACCACTGACGGGACACTGGTACTCGGGGGAAAAGACGCCTCCCAGAACGAGGAACTGGTCAAGCGCTATATGGAAGGAAAGGACCGGTTCGTGCACGCCGATGTGCACGGGGCGAGCGTGGTCATCGTCAAGGGGACAACAGAAAATATGGACGAGGTAGCGCAGTTCGCGGCCTCCTACTCGGGAGCATGGCGGAGCGGCCATTTCTCGGCCGATGTCTATGCCGCCGATCCCTCCCAGGTGAGCAAAACCCCCGAGTCCGGGGAGTACGTGAGCCGAGGGTCGTTCATTGTCCGGGGGGAGAGGAAGTACTTCCGTGATGTCCCGCTGGCAGTGGCCATCGGGGTGCAGCTGTCACCGGAGTTGGCCGTTATCGGCGGGCCACTCCCAGCTGTTTCCGCGAGAGCCCGTTTCTTCGTGACCCTGAAACCCGGGACCTTCGAACCGAACGACACTGCAAAGAAGGTGCTCCGGATCCTCCGGGGGCAACTCGGAGATGAAGAGCTGAAGGGGCTGAAAGCAGTCTTGAACACCGAACAGGTCGCTGCATTCGTGCCGCCGGGCGGATCGGACATCGTGGAACCATGAAGGCAGAACAGGGTGAACTGCAGCGTTCCTACGGGGAGATCCGGCTGTTCCCCGAGAGCCTGGACGACCTCTGGCACCTGTCGCACCTGGTTGCCCCCGGCGACCTGGTCTTCGCCACAACTCTCCGGACGGCCGAAGTGCCGCAGGACAAGGTCCGGCCCGAGAAGCCGGAGAAGAGGCCGGTAAGGCTCGGGATCCGGGTCGAGAAGGTGGAGTTCCACAAGACGGCGAACCGGCTCCGGGTCTTCGGCATGATCGAGCAGGGAATGGACACAGGAGCCCACCATACCCTGAACATCGAGCCCGGCTTCGAGATCTCGGTGATCCGGAGATGGCGCCCGGTCGACCTGGAACGGATCACCCGGGCGGTCAGGGCCTCGCTCTACGAGGCGGTGCACATCCTGACTATCGAGGAGGGAGACGCCGAGCTCTTCCGGATGCGGCAGTTCGGGCCGGAGGGGGTACTCTCGGTATCGGGAGGGAGCGGCAAGGAGTCGGGGACCGGATCCCGGGCCGAGTTCTTCGAACGGGTCGCCTCCCACCTGACCGGGATATCGGGTCCGCTGATCGTTGCCGGCCCGGGTTTCGTCAAGGACGACTTCCTCCGCTACCTGAAGAGTGCAGCCCCCGCGATTGCCGAAAAGGCGGTAGTGGTCGAGACCCGGAGGATCGGCCACGGAGCGGTCCAGGACGTGATCGGGCTCGGCACGCTCGACACCATCCAGGAAGACCTCCAGCTCGCCCGGGAGGTGCGGCTGATGAACGAGCTGCTCGAACGGATAGCCAAAGACCAGCCGGTCGCTTACGGCCGTGCCGAGGTTCGGAGAGCCATCGATTACGGTGCCTGCGAGAGGCTGCTGGTGGTTGATTCCCTTCTCCATGATGAATGGGTGATTCACCTCATGGACAGGGCGGAACTCGTAAATGCCGCCATCGTTGTCTTTTCCAGTGCCTTCGACCCGGGAAAGCAGCTCGAGGGGCTCGGGGGGATCGCGGCGCTGCTCAGGTACAGGATCGAGTGATCCGGCAGGCCGGTGACTTTATTGACCTCCGGCTTCAAGGGAGGAGTGGTATGCTTCGCCACGAATGCGGCTACGAGCTCGATCTCCGGTGCAGGCAGTGCGGGGCCACACTTCTCCACGAGCCCCGTCTTGGTATCTTCTGCCCGTCCTGCGGCCGGCGGGTGACTCTCGTCTGCCACCGGTGCGGCAAAAAGTGGTGAACCTATACCCGATCCCTGATCCACTCCGCGTACTGGTGCCGGAGGCTCTCCTTCTCCTCAGGCGAGAGGTCCTTTTTCTGGGTCCGTTGCAGGTAACTCTCGAGTTCCCTGATGATCTTCTCCGCGAGGGCGTAGTCCTCGACTTCCAGGTACGCCGGGGCCTGCCGGACCCGAATCGCCTCCCCGCAATGGGGGCAGAGTTTCCACTCCTGATACCTGTCCACGTAGGTGAAAGTCCGGCAGCTCCCGCAGCGGATAATCAGGTACATCCTACTCTGGCATTGCCCGTGCATGAGTATATATATTGTGCCGGAGGGTCCCCCGGAGCTGCGCCGGCGTGTGGTGTGCATTTATGATCTCTTCGGCCCAAGAGATCTTGCATGAGTGAAAAGCCGGTCACAGTCATCGGGGTGCGGGGTCTTCCGTTGATCCGCGGGGGAGACGACCTCCCTTCCCTGATCTGCGAACAGGTATCCCTCGAAGAGGGGGATGTCGTCTGTATCGCGTCATCGGTCTATTCGAAGGCAGCTGGCCATGTCCTTCCCCTGCGGGAGGTCACTCCGGGCGAGAGGGCGGTAAGGATCGCGGCAAGGACCGGTGAAGACCCGCGGTTCATCCAGGTGGTTCTCGATTCCTCCGATGACATCCTGCTCGAGTATCCCTTCGTCCTCTCCGAGCTCTCCTGCGGTCACGTCGGAGTCCGGGCCGGGGTCGACCAGAGCAACATCGAGGACGGGATGGTGATCCTCCTCCCTCCCGACCCCATGGGAGCCGCAGACAGCTTACGACAGGGATTTCTTGACCGGAGCGGCAGGAGGGTCGGGGTCATCGTCACCGACACCTGCGGGCGATCATTCCGCCGGGGGCAGACCGGGCATGCCGTCGGATGGAGCGGGATTTTGGCCATCCGTGACTTCCGGGGTGACCACGACCTCTTCGGGCACGTCCTGAAGATCACCGAGGAGGCGGTGGTGGACGAGATAGCCGGCTTCGCCAACTTTGTCATGGGGGAGAGCAACAACGGCGTCCCGGCGGTTGTCTTCAGGAACTGCCCGTCCTGGGCCGGCCACGACGACCTCTACTTCAGGCGCGAGGAAGACATATTCCGGAAAATGCTAAAAAATTGAGTGACTCTTCAGACAGTGACGAGGTCGAGAACCAGGATGAAGACCGAAATGGCCACGGTGACCACGATGATCGTCACCGGGCCGATGTGGATGGCCCTCTTGTCCTCGCTCTCATAGTAGTTGACGAGACCAGCCGAGGAGAGCAGCCTGCCACCAGGTTTTTTTGCCATACCATATCATGTTCAGTCTGCATATATAAAATCGGTGACCGGATAATGGACAGGGACGAGGAGGTTATCGAGGGGAGGGCCTTTATCGGCGAAGAACTGCTGCAGACGCCGGTGGCGATAACTGTACGGAAAGGGATTATCCGGAAGATCCAGGAGATCCCCCCGCGGAAGCTTCCCTGGATCACCCCGGCCCTGTTCAATGCCCATACCCATATCGCCGACGGGGTGGCCATGGATATTCCACTCACCGGTCCTCTCGAGGACATCGTGACTCCTCCATCCGGGCTGAAGCACAGGATCCTGGAACAGACCCCGGGTGAGGATCTTGTGAGGGGGATGCGCGCGACGATCTCCGCCATGGAAGCGGCAGGCATCCGGGGGTTTGCCGATTTCAGGGAAGGGGGCATTCCCGGTGTCCGGGCCCTCTCAAAAGCCGCTTCCGGTCTGTCCTGCCACCCGGTCATCCTCGGGAGGGAGGGAGGAGAGCTGGTCGCGCACGGCGCCGGCATCAGCAGCGCCCGTGATGTTCCCGGCCTTGAGGCCGTTGTGGCGGAAGTCCGGAAGGCGGGGAAGATGCTTGCCATCCACGCCGGCGAGAGGGACCCGGGCGACGTGGATGCTGCTCTCACGTTTGCTCCCGACCTCCTCGTCCACTGCACCCATGCCACCCGGGAACAGCTCCGCGGGATCTCCGACGAGGGGATCCCTATCGCCGTCTGCCCCCGGTCCAACTGGATCTTCGGTGTGACGGATTCCGCACGACGTCCACCGCTCCGTGAGATGATCGATCTCGGCTGCCGGATCCTTATCGGGACCGACAACTGCATGGCTGTCCAGCCTGATCTCTGGCGGGAGATGTCCTTCATCTCCACGGTGTACGGCCTTGACCCCGCCACCATCTTTCGGGCGGCGGTGTCCGGTTCAGCCCTCACCGGGGATCCGTATTTCATCCGGGAAGGGCTTCCGGCCAACTTCCTGGTGATCGATCCCGCGCCCACCAACCTGTGGCTCTCCCGCGATCCCCTGAAAACCCTTGTCACAAGGGCTGGATCCTCCAATATCGTGAAAAAAGTTATTAGTTCGTGAAAACACATTAATAGAAAGGCTCTTTCTGGAAGGTACCTATGTTCCATCAAATACTCGTGGCAGTAGACGGATCAAAGATAAGTGACAAGGCACTGGAGACCGCAATCGGGGAGGCCCGCGTCTGGAAGGCGACGGTCCATGCCATCTATGTCGTGGAGACAGGCCTCTTCTCCTCGCTGCCCATGGACAACACCTGGGAGATCATGTACAGCATGCTCGAGAAGGAGGGGAACAAGTCGCTCTCCGCTGCCCGGGAGAAGGCAGAGAAAGAGGGCGTGAAGATCGAAGCGGCAATCCGGCAGGGCCATGCCGGAAACGAGATCGTGCGGGCCGCAAAAGAGACCGATGCCGACCTGGTGGTGGTGGGGTCACACGGAAAAAGCGAAGTGGACCGCCTTCTCCTCGGAAGCGTCAGTTCCTTCGTTGTCTCCAACTGCCCCACGAATGTTCTGGTGGTGAGACCATAACGGATATGAAAGTCGAAGACTTCATGACCACCGAGGTGGTCAGCGTGGAGATCCCGGGCAACAGGGACGATGTGCTGAAGATCCTGAAGAGGACAGGCATCAGCGGAGTCCCGGTGTTAAAAGACGGCAGGCTGGTCGGCATCATCACCCGGAAGGACATGCTCCGGAAGGCGGACGAGACCCAGCTCGGCCTGCTGATGACACCTGACCCGGCCACCGTCTCTCCGGACGCTACCATCCAGGAGGCCGCGCGGGCCATGATCGACCATGACGTACGGAGGCTCCCCGTGGTGGAGGACGAAAAACTCATGGGACTCCTGTCGGTAGCCGATCTCATCAGCGCCATCGCCCAGCTCCGCATCAGGGAGGAGATAAAGGACCGTTATGTCTCGCAGACCTACGCCCTCTGGGAAGAGACCCCTCTCCCCCTGGTGGCCCGGATCATGGAGATATCGGGATTCGAGGCTATTCCTATCCTCGACTCCGAGAGCCGGCTCCTGGGGATCATCTCTGAACGGGACCTGATCCGCCACTCTTCCATCGAGGACACGGTCGAGGTGAGCGACTTCTCCAACGGCACAGACGATGATGAGTGGACATGGGAGAGCATCCGCGACATGCACACCATCAGCTACGGCATCTCAAAGATACAGCTCCCGAACCGCCCCGTGAAAAAGGCTATGATCAGCAACGTGATCTCGGTACCCATGAATGCCGAGGTGAGCGAGTGCGCCCTGAAGATGAAGAGAGGAAGGGTCGACCAGCTCCCGGTGGTCAACGGTGACAAGAAGCTGGTTGCCATGCTCTTTGATCGGGACCTGATCAAGGCCCTCTGCAGCCTGACGGCTTGACGAAAACCTTTAAATTTTCTGATGACGTGTATCTGTTGGAACGCTTTTGAAAGTTTTTCCCGGCGTTTTCTATGTTTTGGGGTGATTATATGAATGAAGGATATCAGGAACCCCTGAAGGGAACGACCACCGTCGGGCTGGTATTTGACGGCGGGGTTGTTCTTGCCACCGAGAAGAGGGCAACCATGGGGTACATGATCGCCAGCAGGAAAGCAAAGAAGGTCTACCAGATCGCCGACCGCATCGGGATGACGATTGCAGGGGGGGTCGGGGATGCCCAGCAGATGGCCCGGATCATGACCGTGGAATGCAGCCTGTACGCAATCCGGCGTGGACGACAGATGTCCGTAGCAGCGGCATCCACGCTCCTCTCCAATATTCTGAACAACAATCGCTACTATCCGTTTTACGTCCAACTGCTGGTGGGCGGGGTCGATGAAGGGGGACCAGGGCTGTACTCGGTGGATGCCCTCGGTGGTGCGACAAAGGAGGAGGAAGTCGTGGCCACGGGCTCAGGCTCGCCCATGGCCTACGGTGTCCTCGAGGACAGGTACCGGAAGGGAATGACACGGGACGAAGCAGTCGGACTGGCGGTCCGTGCGGTGCGCGCCGCCATCAAGAGGGATGTCGGCTCCGGCGAGGGAGTGTACGTGGTCGTGATCACGAAGGATGGCTACCTCGAGATTCCCGAAGACGAGCTCCCCGAAGGCGCCACCAAGATACCCGCATAAAACTTTTTTTGGACTGATTGGATGCTTATTGACGACAGGTTAAAAGAACTCAAGGCCAAGATCAACGAGAAGGTCCCTGCCGGGATCACTGTCTCGGAAGTGGAATTCGAGGGGCCGGAGCTGGTCATCTATACCGATGACCCCAAGAGGTTTGCCGACGAGGCCGACCTCATCAAGATACTGGCCCGGGACCTCCGGAAGAGGATCGTGGTCCGGCCCACCGTCCTCGAGGACCCGGACAAGGCGATCCAGGACATACGGGCTGTTGTGCCGGAGAGCGCCGGGATCACCGATATCTTTTTCGACGCCGATACCGGTGAGGTCCTGATAGAGGCCGAGAAGCCGGGAGTGGTCATCGGCAAGAACGGATCAACCCTCCGGGAGATAACCAAGCACATCGGCTGGACGCCAAAGGTGGTAAGGACTCCTCCCATCGAGAGCAGCACGGTCAAACAGGTGCGCCAGTATCTGCGATCGGTCAACGAAGAGCGGAAACAGTTCCTCCGGACCATCGGGAGGAGGATCCACCGGGACATCATCAGCAGGGACCAGTGGGTGCGGGTGACCATGCTCGGCTGCTGCAGGGAGGTGGGACGGGCGGCTTTCCTCCTGACCACACCGGAGAGCCGGGTACTCATCGATTGCGGGGAAAAACCGGACAACAGCGCCAACAATGCCCCCTACCTCTATGTGCCCGAGATCCACCCCCTCTCCCAGCTCGACGCCGTGGTTCTCACCCATGCCCACCTCGACCACTGCGCCCTGGTTCCCCTCCTCTTCAAGTACGGCTATGACGGTCCGGTCTACAGCACGCCGCCGACACGCGACCTCTCGGCGATGCTCCAGCTCGATTACCTGGACGTGGTCTCGAAAGAGGACCGGAAGATACCGTACAGCTCGGGAGAAGTGAAGAGCTACATCAAGCACTCCATCACCCTCAACTACGGCAGTGTCACCGACATCGCCCCCGATATCAAGCTGACCTTTCATAACGCCGGGCATATCCTCGGATCAGCCATAGCCCATTTCCATGTCGGCGACGGGCTGTACAATATCGCCTTTACCGGTGACTTCAACTACAGCAAGAGCCGTCTCTTCAACCCGGCCACGAACCAGTTCCCGCGGCTGGAGGCCCTCTTCATGGAGAGCACCTACGGGGGGAGCAACGATATCCAGCCTGCCCGGAGCGATGCGGAGGAGAAACTCTACGACACGGTCAATACCGTTCTCCTGCGGGGGGGCAAGGTCATCATCCCTGCTTTCTCGGTCGGGAGATCCCAGGAAGTGATGCTGGCCCTCGAAGAAGGGATCCGGAAGGAGAAGATCCCGACAACGAAGATCTTCCTCGACGGCATGATCCGCGAGGCCACTGCCATCCATACAACCTACCCCGAGTACCTGAACAGCGACCTCCGGAACCAGATATTCAAGGAGGGGTTGAACCCCTTCCTGGCGAGCTGCTTTGTCCCTGTCGACTCCTCCGATGTGCGGAACAGGGTTATCACCGGGGATCCCTCTGTCATCATCACCACCAGCGGCATGCTGAACGGGGGGCCGGTGATGGAGTACCTCTCGGAGCTTGCCGCCGACGAGCGGAACGCGCTCGTCTTTGTCGGCTACCAGGCGGAAGGGACGCTCGGGCGGCGCATCCAGAAGGGATGGCGGGAGGTCCCGGTCGGAAGACGGGAGACCATCGTCATTAACCTCGAGATCGTTACCATCGACGGGTTCTCCGGCCACTCGGACCGGAGGCAGCTCATCAACTACGTCGGCCATGTCCAGCCGAAGCCCGAGAAGATCTTCACCATCCATGGCGACGAGAACAACACAATCGATCTCGCCAGTTCCCTCTACAAGCGGTACCACATCGAGACCCATTCGCCGATGAATCTCGAGACATACCGCATGATTTGAGGCTGTCTGTGAATACCCTGCGGCCGGAACGGTCCCTGCGGTCAGTGCCGTCCCGGCAAAAGAGTCCCTGCCTGGTATGAAGGAACGCCTCCCCCTTTTCCTGGGTGTCTTCTCGGTGATGGCCCTCTCGAACGCCATCGTTCCCATCCTCGCAACGTTCGGGGACAGCACCATCTCCCAGGGTGCCATCTTTGCATCCTATTTTCTCGGCGCCTTCCTCTTCGTCCTCCCCTCGGGGTTCCTCTCGGACCTGACCGGCGAGATCCGGCTGGTCCGGGCCGGCCTGGCCCTCACCGTTCTATCAGGGGTCCTGCTGATGACCACCACCTCCCCTGGTCCCTTGATCGTCTTCCGTTTCATCGAGGGGATAGGCGCCGGGTTGTTCACTCCCGCGGCACTCTCCATTCTCAACGCCCGACCCGACCACCAGACGGGAAGCGGGTACTTCATGTCGTTTTTAAACTTCGGCCTGGTGGCCGGCCTCATCGGCGGAGGATTCCTGGTGGAGGGAACCGGCATGCCGCTCTCGGGGATTATCTCCTTCACCGTTCTGTCGGTCATCCCTTCCCTCGCGAGCCTTTTTATGCGGCAGGAGGCACGCCCTCCGGTCCCGGGAGAATCGGCCCGGGATGCCGGCAGGAGGCTCCTTCGGGTAACCCGGGACTATTTCTGGCTCTGGATCTCAACGGTGATCCTCCTCGGGATCACGGGGGCTCTGACAGTCCTGTACCCTGAGTTCTCTGATCTCTCCCCGGGTATTGTCGGGATCACCATCGCCTCGATGAGCCTTTCCACGGCTGTCGCGATCCTCTTCATCTCCCATACCAACCTTCCCCCTATCCCTGCCATCAGGCTGGCGGCGGTAATTATGGCCGCAGCGGTGATGCTCACCTTCATCAGCCCTGTCTCCTTCATCCTGGTTGGTGCCGTGGCCGGGGCGGTCATGATTGCCCAGCTCTCATTCCTGGCCATCGCCGAAGAGCGGCAGGGGGTGGTGATGGGGCTCTTCTCCACGGCTAGTTATGGCGGGATGAGCCTCCTTCCCTTCGTGGCCGGGACGCTGGCCGAACTCACCTCCTTCTTCTGGGCATTCCTTGTCATCGCCCTTTCCGCCCTGATCGTCGCCCTCACCATCGGCCGGTGCGGGTGCCGGGCAGGCAACCGGCCCCGCGACGATACCTGAACCCGGCAGATGCTGATCCGACCGGTCCTGTCGCGAATAAGTGTTCCCTTTCTTTCCCTGTTATCCGGTGGAAGGTCTCCATTTCCGTGACAGAAGCATCAGCCCGTAACAGGCGACCGCAAGGAGGATGATAGTCGCCCCGGACGGGACATCGAGATAGTAGGAGAGGAACAGGCCGGCGAGCATGAATGCTGATGACAGGGCTGTTGCCATGACCATCATAGCCGGCAGCCTGCTCGAGTACTCCCGGGCAATAGCAGCCGGGAGGGTGAGGAGGGCAATAACCAGTATGATCCCGACAACGCGGATGAGCACCACCACGGTCAAGGCTATCAGGAGCACGAGGAGGAGAAAGAGTGCGGTGACCGGGAGGTTCATAACCTTCGCATACTCCTCGTCGAAGGTCACGGCCTGGAGCCGGGGGTAGAGGATCAACACCAGGGAAAAGACCACCAGGGACAGAAGGGCCATTATTACCAGGTCGCCAGTCGGGATCAGCAGGATATTTCCGAAGAGGAATCCAAAGAGGTCCGGAGCGTAGCCGGGAGCGAGCGCAATGAAGAGTATTCCTGCGGCCATCCCCCCTGCCCAGACTGCCCCGACAAGGGTGTCCATGTGCTCTTCCATCTTCTCCCGGACAAGACCGATAGCGAGCGCGATGCCGGCCGTAAACCACGCGGCCGTTGCCACAGGATCGACCCCGAGCAGGTACCCGAGACCGATCCCGCCGAAGGCGGCATGGGAGAGCCCCCCGCTCATGGACACCAGTCGTTTGACGACCACGAACGAACCGATGATGCCGCAGGCCACGCTGGCCACCAGGCTCGCGATCACCGCGTTCCTGAAGAAGTCGTAGGCAAGGATGCCAATCGTCATGACTCCTCCCTGTGGTCGCGGAATACTCGGTGGGGAACCCCGTGGGCAATAAGGTCGACCGGACAGTGGTAGGCTGCCGCCAGCATATCACCAGTAATCTCGCCCGTCTCATGGGTGTATATCTTCGAATTGAGGCATGCCACCCGGTTGACATGGGACGATATGGCCCCGACGTCATGGGTGACCACGAGAATGGTGAGCCGTGACTCGAGTTCCGCGAAGAGGTCGAAGATCCTCTCCTCGGTGGGAACATCGACAT
>JAJRBS010000120.1 GCA_028679325.1 Methanoregulaceae archaeon
TGGCGCGATCTTTGTCAACGACAGAGTCACCGGGCCCGGAACCCGTCTCGTAGAGCCCGCGGTTTACTTCCACCTGGACGAACGGTACTCCCATGTGCCAGTAATGGGCGTTGATGATGAAACCCCCGGTGAAGGGGCGGTTGGTCAGGACCTCGGTTCCTGCAGGGAGCTGCTCGCGGAAAGAGTCGGCCAGGGCGGTGATGAGGTCTGCCGGGCAGGTAGAGAGCGTTCCCGGGCGTCGTTCGCCCTCCTGGTCTCCGTTGTTCGAGAGACAGACTGCCGGCCGGGGTTTCCCGGCGTCAGGGTGGGTCGGGGGGCCGGAAGGGAGCATACTGTGGCAGTCCAGAGCAAGGGCTATCTCACCTGTGCCGAGGATGCGGTCGATCCCGGCATGGAAGGGGAAGTAGTGGGCCATCAGCAGGCGGTGGACGAGGGTTATATCCGGAAGATCCCGGTAGATATCGCTGCCGTGAACTGTCCGGCTCTTCACTACGCCGTCCGGATAACGGGGCGGCAGGTGGTAGGGAGGCCGGTTGAGGTCGACCACCATGCGGGAGACACTGGTCTCGAGGGTGCTCGCGACCCTGTCCGGGAAATGATACAGGGTGCCGGTCGCCGGGTCACTGTAATAGGCGATCTCTCCGGCTGAAAGCGCCAGGGTTCCGCTGACCTCGGGCGGGACAGCAGTGCCACCGTGGGGTATGGTCAGGAGGAAGGGATAGCGACGCACCATGTACGCTCGTTATAGTCCCCTCGCACTATCAAGCTCGCGGAGACCATCTCCCGATGGTTTTTTCAGGGTCAGGAAGCAGATAGTATCGTGAATCATGGAGAGACCGGGGTTCTTACGGAATAACGAGGAATGGATCGTCTGGCTCTTGTCCGGGGAGGAGGGGGGTTTCATGACACCCGGGGAGCTTGCTGAAAAGATGTCCCTCCCCCTCGACCAGCTCCACGACAACCTTCTCTACCTCGAGAGGGTCAGGATACTCTCCCTTGATCGTGACCCGTCCCGCCGCTACCCTCACGAGCTCTCCCGCGTGACCCTCACCGATGAAGGAAGGATCATGTCCGAGGAGCTTCGGGGACGCCCGGACCTGGGAGACGACCTCTTCTAGAATTCTCATTGTCCGGAAGACCGGGTGAATAACTTTATACTTCCGCGTGAAACCGGCCAAACGGAAGAATGATACCTATGCCTCCACTCTTGAACAGGGCAACGGAGAACGAGCAGCAGGCCAACATACCTCTGGTCATCGTCGGGCTGGTGCTGGCCGCCCTCCTCGTCTACTTTGTTACCCAGGACATCGTCTATGCGATCATCGCAGCAATTATTGTCGGCTACCTCCTCCTCGGAATCCGTATCGTCCGGCCGACCCACCGGGTGCTGGTCGAATTCCTGGGGAAGTACCAGCGGTTTTCCGGGCCGGGATTCTTCTGGGTCCTCCCGGGCATCCAGAAGCTGTATGCCGTCAACATCACCGAGAAGATGGTGAATGCCACCCGCCAGGAGATCATCACCGCCGACAACCTCAACGCGACGGTGGACGCCCAGGTCTACTTCAAGGTCAAACCTGACGAGGAGAATGTGAAGGCCTCCCAGTACAATGTCTACAACTACGAGGACCAGATCGTCAACCTTGCCCGGACCACGCTCCGGAACATCATTGGGACCCTTTCCCTGAAGTCCGCCAACAGCGAACGGAGCCGAATCAACGACGAGCTCGGGAAGGTGCTCAAGACCGAGACACAGTCGTGGGGGATCGAGATCGTCCGGACAGAACTCAAGGAGATCCAGCCTCCTCCCGATGTCCAGGAGACCATGAACAAGGTTGTCAAGGCCGAGAACGAGAAGATAGCGGCCGTCGACTTCGCCACCGCCCGGGAGACCGAGGCAGACGGCATGCGGCGGGCGGCGATCAAACAGGCCGAGGGGGTCAAACAGGCAAAGATCCTCGAGGCGGAGGGGCAGTCCGAGGCCATCCGGCTGGTGAACGAGTCTGCCGAGAAGTATTTTGTCGGGAACGCCCAGAAGCTCAAAGCCCTCGAAGTGACCGAAAACTCCCTGAAGAACAACGCAAAAGTGGTCGTTCCGGAAGGACAGCAGATCGTCAATGTAATCGGCGAACTGGCGGGGGTCAACGCCCAGCCGCAGCAAAAAATGCCGTGAGAAGATCCGGCGACCCCTTTTTCAGAGGTGGCAGGTCCTTCCCTGTTTTTCGAAGAACTTCTGGTGGTACTCTTCGGCCGCGTAGAACTCTTTTGCCGGCACGATCTCGGTCGCGATCGTCCTTGAACCGAAGCGACGGGACTCCTGGACCTTCTTCTTCGACTCTTCGGCGATGCTCTTCTGTTCGGGGGTGTGGTAGAAGATGGCTGACCGGTAGTTGGTCCCGATGTCCGGGCCCTGCCGGTTGAGCTGGGTCGGGTCGTGGACGGTCCAGAAGATCCCGACCAGTTCCCGGTAGGAGATAACCGACGGGTCAAAGACGACCTCCACCGCCTCGGCGTGACCGGTCCGCCCGGAGCTCACCTCCTCATAGCTCGGGTTCACCGTCTTTCCCCCGGTGTACCCAACCCGGGTCGAGAGGATACCTTTCACCTTTGAAAAAGCGGCTTCGATACCCCAGAAGCACCCGGCAGCAAAGGTCGCCAACTCGGTGGTCACGCTGATACTCCTCTTAAACGGGCTGTGGTGCCAGGCACTTTCATCGCCCGAACTTTCCCATGAGTTCTGTTTCGCCAAGGGCATGGCCTGCTATGGCCTTGTTCAGGACTTCGCGGGTGACCGGTGCGTTAAGGGCAAGCTCGGTATCAAGGGCAGTGAGCCTGAAGATGTAGCGGTGCGGCTTTCCGGGCGGCGGGCAGGGCCCCCCGTACTCCATCCGGCCGTAGCTGTTCATGCCGTGCCGCATCCCGTCGACGGTGACCGGTTTCTTGGGGATACCCTTCGGCAGAGCGACGGCATTGAAGGGGATGTTGTACAGGATCCAGTGGATGAAGTGTCCGCCGGATGAGTCCGGGTCCTCGCAGACCAGGACAAGGCTCTTTGTTTTCGTCGGGGCTCCTGACCATGCGAGAGGGGGTGACTCGTTCTTTCCACTGCAGGTGAAGTCCGGGGGTATGGTACCGCCGTTCTGGAAAGCTCCCGAGGTTAACTCGAATGCGGTCATGTTCTGTATCCAATCTCATACATGCCTGATCCCCCATTTAATGGTTATGCCTCCTGCAGCTTCAAGAGCCCCCGGGCCAAGGTCTTTTGCAGCATGAAACTCGGGGTGCTCTGTTCGGGGGGAAAGGACTCTCTCTATGCCTGTGGTATGGCGCTTCGGCGGGAGGAGGTGGCCTGCCTCATCTCGATCCGGTCCGAAAACGTGGAGAGCTACATGTTCCACACCCCAAACATCCCCTTCGTCCGGCTCCAGGCCGAGGCCGCCGGCCTTCCCCTTGTCGAAGCCTTTACCGAGGGGAAGGAGGAGGAGGAGCTCCGGGACCTGTCGTCTGCCCTGGCATTGGCCCGTGACCGGTATGCGATCGAGGGAGTTGTGACAGGTGCCATCCAGTCCGTTTACCAGGCCACCCGTGTGCAGCGGGTTGCCCAGGATCTCGGCCTCTGGTGCTTCAACCCCCTCTGGCACACCGACCAGGCAGAGTATCTCCGGTCCCTCTGGCGGCAGGGCTACCATGTACTGGTGGCCGGGGTCTTCTCGGCCCCCTTCGACGCGTCCTGGCTCGGGCGGAGGATCGATCCTGAGACCATCGGTCTCCTCGAGCAGTACGTGGAGCGCTACCGGATCACCCTCTCCGGTGAAGGCGGAGAGTACGAGAGCTTTGTCACCGATGCACCGTATTTTTCGAAGCGTATCGAGATCCTCGAATATGCCACAGAGTACCGCAATTACCGGGGAGTCTTCTCGATCCGGAAGGCACGGCTGGTGGAGAAATGATCTTGATCGTCGACCTCTGTTACCGCGAGGACTCGCTCGGCTTCGAGGAGTTCGTGCTCCCCATCCGGAGGATCGTGAAGGGAGCCGGTTTTTCATCAAAGGAGATCCATTACAGCAGTGACGTCGCCGCTGAGATAATCAAGTCAGAGGCCGTGGTGCTCTGCGGGACACCCCTCGCCGATAACCAGTTCCTCGTCGACATCCGGCAATTCTCCTGGCTGCCTGCCTGCCCGGTCCCGGTTCTCGGGATCTGTGCCGGCATGGAGGTGCTTACCCTGGTCCATGGCGGGAAGCTCGAAACCTGCCTGGAGATCGGCATGACCCCCGTCAGGGTAATCGGTGAGGACCCGTTCTTTGGCCGGACTGGAGAATTCCCAGCCTACGAGCTCCATGGCATCGGCTGTCATGTCCGGGAGGATTTCACAGTTCTGGCCGAATCGGATCGCTGCGTCCAGGTGATCCGGCACAAGGTCCGGCCGCAGTGGGGGGTCATGTTCCACCCCGAGGTGCGGAACGAGTGGGTGGTGGAGAATTTTCTATCCCTGTAGGTCGGGAATCCCTGATCTTTCAAGATTGCGGTTTGGACAATAGTGTAGCCTCTCTCGTGGAGAGATCTAGAC
>JAJRBS010000140.1 GCA_028679325.1 Methanoregulaceae archaeon
GCATGCACAGACGCAAATTGTCCGTTTCACGGCAGTTTACCGGTGCGCGGCCAGGTGATCACCGGTAAAGTCGTGAGCGATCGTATGATGGGAACGGTTGTCGTTGAAAGAGACTACCTCCATTTTGTTGGAAAATACAACCGCTACGAGAAGAGAAGTTCCCGGATTCATGCCCATAATCCTCCCTGTTTGGGGGCGAAGACGGGGGACTCCGTGAAGATTGCCGAATGCAGGCCTCTCTCCAAGACCACGGCATTTGTGGTTGTTGAGGTGCAGAGTCCATGAAGGCAAAACAGTCAAATACCCCGCGGGCACTTGCCACAGGGACTCGATTGATCTGCGCCGATAACACCGGCGCTCGGGAAGTCCAGATCGTATCAGTCTTTGGATATCACGGGGTGAGACGTCGTCAGCCAAAAATGGGTCTCGGCGATATCGCTACAGTCACAGTAAAGAAAGGTACGCCTGATATGCGGCGCAAGCTCGTACGGGCGGTCGTGATCCGGCAGCGGAAAGAGATCAGGCGGCCGAGCGGTCTTCGTGTATCCTTTGATGACAATGCCGTCGTGGTAGTTGATGAGAAGAATGAACCCCGGGGGACCGAGATCAAGGGTCCTGTCGCCAGGGAAGTTGCCGAACGGTTCCCAAAAATTGGTTCCATGGCAACGATGATCGTATGAGGTGTGAAAGAATGGTCAGACTTGAGAGCAAACAGCCACGGAAACAACGAAATATCCGCAGGAATGCACCGGCACACCTCCGGGGTAAGTTTTTGTCAGCTCCCCTCTCCGAAGAACTGAGAAAGCAGTACAATACAAGGAATACACGCATCGTGAAAGGTGACACCGTGAAGCTTGTACGGGGAGAGGCATCGGGAACAGAAGGACTTGTTGAGGAGATAGACATGGGGAACTACCGCATCGTTGTCGAAGGGGTATCAATTCCCAAATCGGATGGGACCGAAATGCCACGCCCCGTCGATCCTTCAAATGTCCTGATAACAAAGCTCAACCTGAAGGATACTCGACGGGTCCAGAAGTTATCGGAGGCACGCTGATGTCGGATCACCTGAAAAGACTCCGGGCGCCTGATTCGTGGCATATTGCCAAGAAGACAAACACCTTTGTCACGAAAACCGTGCCGGGGCCTCACAATGCAAATGCCATGCCTGTTGCCGTCTGGCTCCGTGATCACATGGGATTTGTGCGGAATCAGAAAGAGGTTAGACAGGTCCTTGCCCAGAAAGACATCATCATCAACGGCCGTACCTGCAGGGATCCAAGGATGGGAATCGGTATTTTTGACATCATCTCTCTCCCTAAAATAGGGAAGCACTACCGCATTCTCCGGGATAAAAAAGGCAGGCACAAGACTATCGAGATCGATGTAGAATCGGCAAAGACCCGGCTTGCCAAGATCAAGGGCAAGACCATGATTCCGGGGGGGAAGATCCAGCTGAATCTCAGGTTTGGCGCCAATATTATTGCAGATAACCGTTTCAAACCCGGGGACTCTATCGTGATATCGCTCCAGCCGGAGGACCGGTTCACAATCGTTGACCATTTTCCCCTTGCCACCGGCAACATGGCAATGGTCATCGGTGGAAAGCATTCGGGAAAAATCGCCCGGATTACGGCAGTCCACAAGATGTCCGGGAGTGTCCCGAATAGCGTCTCCCTCGAAGAGGCCAATGGATCGAAATTTGATACGATCTCTGACTACATCTACATGGTCGGACGGGAGACCCCGGCTCTGACCGAATGGGGGATTGAAGAATGAACCCCATGCGAGAGGTCTGTGTCGATAAAGTGGTAGTCCATATGGGTGTGGGCGAGGGTGGTGACAAACTCACCAAGGCTGTGGATATCATGCGTCAGATAACGGGGAATAACCCTGTCCGCAGCAATGCAAAGAAGACCAACCCTGCCTTTGGAATCCGGAAAGGCGCCCCAATCAGCTGCAAGGTCACGCTGCGGGGGACAAAAGCCACGGATTTCCTTTCCACAGCCCTTGCCATTATCGAAAGGAAGGTGTCACCAGGCCAGTTTGACAGGGCCGGTAACTTCTCCTTCGGAATTGAAGAACACACCGACTTCCCGGGCATGTCCTATGATCCCCAGATCGGTATCTATGGCATGGATGTGAATGTCATACTTTCCCGGAGAGGGGTACGCGTAGCACGACGCCATATCGAACGGCATGCGCTTCCCGAGAAACAGATGGTGAAACCAGCGGATGCCATGACCTTTCTCCATGATAAATACCAGGTGGAGGTGCGGTGATGGCCGGTGAGAGAACCAAGAAATTCGGCCGTGGGGCATTTGAATGTAAAATGTGCGGCCGTAAGCAGGGACTGGTTCGCAGGTATCACATCATGTTCTGCAGGCAATGCTTCCGCGAGTGGGCCCAGAAGATGGGCTTTAAGAAGATGAACTGAGGGGAAAGACGATGGCAAGAACCAATACCATTGCTGACGGGATGAGTGCGCTCAAGAACGCTGCTGACGGCGGAAAACCAAGTGTAATCATCGAACCGGCAGGAAAGCTCCTCGGTGCTATGTTCCGCATCATGCAGGAATCCGGCTATATTACCGGATTCGAATTCCTTGACGATGGCCGGGGCGGCCAGTTCCTTGTCCAGCTCAACGGCCGGATCAACAAGTGCGGGGCCATATCCCCCCGATATGATGTGAAAGTAAATGAACTGGAATTCTGGGAGACACAATACCTCCCTGGTAAGAATTTCGGAATCCTGATCCTCTCCACCTCAAAAGGAGTCATGACTCATGAGCAGGCAAGGAAGGATGGAGTGGGAGGAGAACTCCTCGGGTATGTCTATTGAGGTGGACTGATGGCAACCGAAAGAAAAGTGCCTATACCTGCAGGGGTACAGGTGGAAATTGATGGCCCCGTCCTCAAAGTCAGGGGCCAGAAGGGCCAGCTCGAGCGAAATGTCCGATTCCCCCAGATCAGCACATCCATTGCGGGTAGTGACCTGGTGTTCTCCACAGGCTCTGACAGGAAAAATGTCGTAGCCATGGTTGGAACCTTTGCAGCCCATGCAGGGAATATGTTTACCGGCGTTAGCCAGGGATTTGAGTACAGAATGAAGGTCGTGTACAGCCACTTCCCTATCCAGCTCAAGCTTCAGGGTAACAAGCTCGAGATAAATAATTTCCTCGGCGAAAAGAAGGCCAGGTATGCCAGGATTGAAGGGGGCGTGAATGCAAAAATCGGAAACGATGAGGTCGTTCTCTCCGGAATCGACAAGGAGCTCCTGGGAATCACTTCGGCGAACATCGAGCAAGCGACCAAGGTCCGGAAGCGCGATCCGCGTATCTTCCAGGATGGGATTTATATTGTCCAGAAGGCGTGATGAAAATGGCCGATGAAAAGAAGAGGTTGATCAGGGTCCGTTCGGAAAAATCCGCCAGGTTCAAACGCGACGGGACGGGAAAGAAGAAACAGATCTCCGATTCCTGGAGAAAGCCCAGAGGACTCCACTCAAAGAAGAGGCGCCAGAAAAAGGCCAAAGGGCCCCTTCCCTCACCGGGATTCGGAAGCCCGCTGGCTGTAAAAGGAATGCATCCCAGCGGATTTCATGAGGTCCTTGTATTTACTCCTGCCGAGATGGAAGGTCTCGACCCCGGGGTCTATGCAGTCCGCATCGGTGCTTCGGTGGGTAACAGGAAGCGGCTGGTGTTGCAGCAGCAGGCGATGACAGCAGGATTAAAGATTCTGAATCCGAGAGAGATTCGGACCGGAGAGCCGGAGGGGGATGAAGAATGACCGATGTGGCGAATCAACGAAGGATTGCGGCTGCCGTCCTCGATTGCGGTGCTCACAGGGTCTGGTTTGATCCCGATCGCCTGTCTGACATCCAGAACGCTATCTCGCGGGAGGATATCAGGGGCCTTATTGAGGAGGGTGCAATACGTGCCCACCAGATCAAGGGAAACAGCCGGGGACGAGCCCGGGCTAAAATCGCAAAGCGCGCCTACGGTCATTGCAAAGGCCCGGGCCGGCGCAGGGGAGCAGCAGGGGCAAGAAATCCGAAAAAGAGACAATGGATCCAGAAGATCCGGGCCATTCGGAAGACGCTTCATGCGATGAGAGAGAACGGGGACATCGACTCCCATCTTTACAGGGTTCTCTACCGGAAGGCCTCAGGGGGCCAGTTCCGGAACGTGGCACACCTGAAGGCTCAGCTGGATATCATATCAGGGAGGATGAAATAAATGGCAACCGGAGCACGTTACTTTGTTCCGTTCCGGAGGAGAAAGGAAGGGAAGACAGACTACTCCAAGCGGGCAAAACTGGTCGTCTCAGACAGGCCCCGGATGGTCGTGAGGAAGACGAACCGTCACATTTTGATCCAGATGGTGACGGCCGAAATGGAGGGTGACCGTACTCTTATCACAGCCAGTTCACGGGAACTGGCGGGTTACGGTTTCAGGGGTTCAACATCGAGTTCGCCGGCGGCATACCTGACCGGCATGCTGTTTGCCGTCAAGGCGTTAAATGCTGACTGCCAGCGTGCGGTCCTCGATATCGGTCTTCACCGGGCAACAAAAGGAGCAAGAGTCTTTGCTGCTCTCAAGGGAGCGGTCGTCGCAGGCCTTGATGTACCCCATAGTGTGGATATCCTCCCCGATGATAACCGCGTGAAGGGAGTGTCAATTACCGCATACGCACCCGATCGTGCAGGAACCCTGGTGCAGAACGTAGAAGAGACAATTGATGCCATTATGAAGGAGTTGAGGTAAGATGCCTTACGAAAAACCTGAATGGAACCCTCTCACCGGCTTGGGCCGGCAGGTTGCATCAGGCGAAATAACCAATATTGACGATGTTCTGGAGAGTGGTCGCCCCATAAAAGAGCCAGAGATCGTCGATTCGTTCCTGCCCGATCTTGAAGACGAAGTCCTTGATATCCAGATGGTGCAGAGGATGACGGATTCGGGGAGGAGAGTGAAATTCCGGGCAGTGGTCGTCGTCGGAAATCGCAATGGTTATATCGGCTTTGGGCAGGGGAAGGACTCCCAGGTTGGAGATGCGATTAAAAAGGCGATCATAGATGCCAAGATGAATGTTGTCAAGGTCAGGCGAGGCTGTGGTTCATGGGAATGTGGCTGCGATACGACGCATTCCATCCCCATGAAGGTGGAAGGAGCTGCCGGGAGTGTCCGCGTTACCCTCAAGCCCGCACCCCAGGGAATAGGCCTTGTCACCGGTGAGATTAGCCGAAAAGTCCTCGAACTGGCAGGAATTAAGGATGCATGGACCTTCTCAAAAGGCCAGACGCGAACGACCATCAATTTCGCCAAGGCTACATTCAATGCACTGAAGGCCACAAACATGATTCGACGGGGAGGCGCGTGATGTTCGCTATCGTCCAGGTGAGGGGTGTGGTCAATACACGCCGGGAGATCAAAGATACCCTCAAGATGTTGCGGCTTCACCACATCAACCATTGCGTCCTCGTGCCCGACACTCCTGAATATCTGGGGATGATCAGGAAAGTCAAGGACTTTGTGGCATACGGTGAAATTGATGCTGCAACAGTCGAGGTTATTCTCCGCACACGGGGAAGGCTTGCGGGGAACTATCCGCTGACGGATGATTACATCAGGACGAACTCCACCTATGCCGGAATCGCCCAGTTCTCGTCAGCCCTTTCGGCCGGTGAGGCAAGGCTGAGTGATATTCCAGGGCTGAAGCCGGTTCTCCGCCTTCACCCCCCCAGAAAAGGATACAGAACCATCAAGAGGACCGTCCAGCAGGGAGGAGCTCTTGGATACTATGGGGCTGAGATCAATTCTCTCCTCCATAAGATGAGGTAAAGACATGCCGGTGAACAAACGCTCAAAATATCGTGGATCGAGAACATGCGGAGGAGGAACGCATAAGAACAGGAGAGGAGCTGGAAACAGGGGAGGGAGAGGCCGGGCCGGACACCGGGATCACAGGTTCTCCCACTTCCTCCTCTACGGTCAGGTCCACAATGGGAAAGACGGATTTTTTAACCAGACTTCCCGTGAAGACAGGACGATCTCCCTCGGGCAGTTGGACCAATTGGCCGGGGATCTCATCTTGTCGGGGAAAGCATCGAGGGAAGGGGATGTCATCATTATCGACGCGAATCAGATCGGTATCGATAAGATACTTGGGAACGGAAAAACCTCGTTAAAGATGAATATCACAGCCAGATCATTTTCGGCACAGGCAAAATCAAAGATCGAGGCGATGGGTGGTAAGGCCCTGGTCATCTGACCAATTTTTTCAGGTGGTATCATGGGAACACTGTTGGACCGAATGGAACCGCTGCTCGCTGCCATGCCTGCAGTCAGAAGCCCTGAGGGCCATGTCCATTTCAAGAACAAACTGATCTGGACTGCCGGAATCCTGATACTCTATTTCGTCATGACAAACATCCCCCTCTGGGGGCTTTCTCCAAACTCGCAGGATCTTTTTGCCTTTTATCGTGCTCTCCTTGCCGGGACCAGTGGTTCGCTGGTTCAGCTGGGTATCGGCCCCATTGTGACAGCCTCCATTGTCTTACAACTGCTCAAGGGTGCTGATATACTTCGGATCGATACTACCGAGATGCGGGGGCAGGTCCTGTATATGGGGCTGCAGAAGCTCCTCATCTTCGCAATGATTATCATCGAGGCCCTTCCGAACCTTGTGGGCGGTTTCCTCCAGCCGGATCCCGTTATTGCTGCTACCTATTTTGGCGGGAACCTCTTTGCCGTCTCCCTGATCATCTTCATCCAGATCTGCATCGGCGGAGTTCTGATCATGTTCATGGATGAGGTGGTTACGAAGTGGGGCATAGGTTCCGGGGTCGGTCTCTTCATTATTGCGGGAATCTCCCAAGCCATCGTCAATGGGCTGATCAGCTGGATACCAGCAGATGACCAGTACGCGGTAGGGTTTTTCCCTCGCATGGTCCAGGTCATCCTTGATGGGGCAAACTTCCTGACCTACATGGGCCCGGAACTCCTGGCGTTCATTACAACCATAGCCATCTTCCTTATCGTCGTCTATGTCGAATCAACAAGGATCGAGATCCCGCTGGCCCATGCACAGGTCAGGGGAGCCAGAGCGCGTTTCCCTGTGAAGCTGATCTATGCAAGTGTCCTGCCTATGATCCTCGTCAGGGTTCTCCAGGCAAATATTCAGATGATCGGTCTCTTCCTTTACAACATTGGGATAACCATCTTCGGAACCTATCAGGGTGCCCAGGCAGTGAGCGGGCTTATGTACTATCTTGCCCCCATCAACGGGCCTTATGACTGGATGTGGTGGGTACCGGCATATGGTATAACCCAGGCCCCCTGGCAGGTCCTCATCAGGCTGGGGGTTGATATCAGCTTCATGGTGGTGGGCGGAGCGATCTTTGCTCTCTTCTGGATCAAGACTGCCGGGCTTGACTCCAAGGACGTGGCCCGTCAGATCCAGCTGTCAGGAATGTCCATTCCCGGATACCGCAGGAATCCTCAGGTGCTGGAAAAATACCTCGACCGCTATATTCCGAGGGTAACGGTCATTGGCGGGGTATTCATTGGATTGCTCTCGGTTTTTGCAAACCTCTTCGGGGTTATCGGAGCAGTCAGTGGTACAGGCCTTCTGCTGACGGTCAGCATCACCTATCGGCTCTATGAGGAGATAGCCAGCCAGCAGATCATGGAGATGTATCCATTCATGCGGACATTCTTCGGAAAGGAGTAAAATGTATGCGGAGGCGAGTCATCATAACAGGGGTTCCCGGCGTCGGCAAAACAACAGTCGTTACCGGAGCCCTGAAGATTCTTGAAGGGGAAGGCATCTCCTACAGGACCCTCAATTTTGGCAGCTATATGTTCGAAGTGGCCCAAATAGAGGGCGTCGTAAAAGACCGCGATGAAATGCGCAAACTTGACAAGGACATCCAGAAACGTCTCCAGAAACTCGCGGCGCAGAAGATGGCAAGGGAAGAGGGAAACGTGCTCATCGACACCCATGCCTCTATCAAGACCCCGGGGGGGTATCTCCCGGGTCTCCCGGAGTGGGTCCTGAAGGAATTGATGCCGGATGCCATTGTGCTTGTAGAGACAAACGAAGACCAGGTCCTTCTTCGGAGGATGACGGACGAGACCCGCACGCGTGACATCGAAGGATCTTATGGCATTGCAGAGCACCAGCAGTTTAACAGGGCTATCGCCGCGGCGTATGCTATGGTCACCGGTTGCATGATTAAATACATCACAAATGCTGACTTCCTTCTCGAAAAGGCGGCCCTTGATCTGGCCGCTGTTCTCAGGTGAGGTCGATGGCGAAAAGAAACTATGGAGGACTCATAGCCCTCATCGTCGCTGTAGCCCTGATCTTCTCTTATAGCATCCCTGGCTTTCGGGAGACTGTGGGCGAGGCTTTGAATGTGATCCTTGGTCCCCTTGCCGAAGCCCTCCCCCTTTTCATGGTCATCATCGTCCTTTCGGCGATAACTGCGATCTATTCATCCCTCATCCAGAAATACACCATCGACTATGAAGGGATGCAGGAGACCCAGGAGAAGATGAAGGCTTTCCAGAAAGAATACCGGGAAGCTCAGCTTTCAGGGGATGATAAAAGGGTCAAGAAGCTCGATGCCAAGAGAGACAAGATGATGAAAGACCAGCTTGAGATGTCCCAGCAGCAATTCAAGCCGATGGCTTATATCCTCATCCTCTCGGTCCCTATCTTCTTCTGGCTGTCCTTCAGCCTTACAAATTACTCTGAGAGCCTCTCTATTACTATGCCCTTCTTCGGTGCGGTTACTCTTGCCACGAATGTACTCGGGCCGGTTCCGGCTTGGATCCTCTGGTATATGATCTGTTCCCTGACAATCAGCCAGGTAGTCCGAAAGTCCCTCAATATCGGGGGCCTCTGATGCGTATCACAGTGAGTGGTCTACCGGGAAGCGGGACCACCTCACTGGCGGGACACATTGCAAAGACCCATCAGTACCACCTGATTTCGGCCGGTGAGGTTTTCAGACGGATGGCTGAGGAACGCAGCATGGATCTCGCGGAGTTCGGGAACCTTGCGGAGAAAGACCCCTGTTTCGACCGTATGATCGATGAGAAACAGAAAGAGATCTCCCTGGCGTATGAGGATATCGTGATCGAGGGAAGGCTCTCTGCATGGTTTGTCCCGGATGCCGACCTTAAAATCTGGCTCTTCGCCCCTCTCGAAATCAGGGTTATGCGCATCCAGGTCCGGGATGATTTTCGTGACATCGGAACCGCGACACGCCTGACTCAGGAGCGGGAGGCAAGTGAGGCAGCGAGGTACCGGTCCTATTACAATATCGATATCCACGACCTCTCTCCCTACCATCTTGTCCTGAATTCAGGGCTTTGGGAGGTAGAGGATCTGGGAATGATTATCGACAGTGCGATTGATGTCAAGTTAAGCCAGACTACCTGACTGGGCTGCCGGAGGCAATCTTATCAGGGTTGGTTCTTTATAGTTGAGAATCCACATCGTATACCGCTCGGGGGGACTTTGTCTCTGTGATAGAGGATATCTCGGTCCAAATTGTACGCGAATGGGATAGCGGGGCGCTGCTTGAACTTTATAAAGCAGGAGGATGGTGGCACAAAGATCAGGATCCCAAACACATTCCGGAACTGGTCCGTTCGAGTTTCGCCTTTGCCATTGCGGTCCATGATCCATCGGGACGGACGGTCGGTATGGGACGAGCAATATCTGACGGCATCTCTGACGCCTACCTCCAGGATCTGGTTATTCTCCCTGAATTTCGGCGACTCGGTGCAGGAAAGAAGATTGTCGAAGAACTCCTTAGATTCTGCATTTCCCGGCGTATTACCTGGATCGCCCTTATTGCAGAGCCCGGGACAGATGATTTCTATGAGCATCTTGGGTTCATCCCGATGCGAGACCATATCCCGATGAAATTTCGGGGAAAACGATGAGCATGCTCGAACCCGATGATTTCCGGCCTGTAACACTGGATGATAAACAGGTGTTTGCAGATCACTACCAGAGGTATCCTCCGGAGCATAGCGATAATACCTTTGCCAATATCATCTGCTGGAATCACTATGCCCACTACTGTTATGCCCGGAAAGCGGGTGCAATCATTCTCTCAAGCACGATTGAGGGTCGGACAAAATTCCGTCCGCCGCTGGGGCCCATGAATGGCGGGCTTCTCACCGACATTATTGAACTTTGTCTGGAAGCTGGGGATGACACCCCCCTGGTGTTGATCGACAGCGATGCAAAGGAATGGCTGAATCAAGAATTTCCAAAACTTCCCCTCTATCCTGACCGGAATTATTTCGAATATGTGTATCTGGCTTCGGATCTGGCAATGCTTCCTGGCAGGAACTACCTGGGAGTCCGACGACAACTGAACAAATTCCGGAAAAACTGCCACCCTGTGGTTGAAACAATTGACAGGGAAAACAAGGCAGAAGTGACCGAATTTCTTGTCCAGTGGTGTGAGTGGAAGAATTGTGAAGGCGAACCATTCCTCTTCCATGAAAGAGAAGCGATTATGCAGGCATTGGACTATCTCGACACCATAGGCCTCTCTGGTATCCTGATCAGGGTTCTCGGGAAAGTTGGGGCCATCTCACTTTCTGAGCCTCTTAATGCGAATACGGTCGTTGTTCATTTCGAGAAGGGGCTTCCTGATTGTGAGGGGATTTATAAGGCAATCAATGCGGAGACTGCGATCAGGGTCATGGACAATTTCAGGTTCATCAACCGTGAGAGCGATATGGGTGTTCCGGGACTGCGGGAAGCAAAACTCAGATACCATCCCCATCATCTCACCGAAGTATACTATGCAAAACGGGAGGACCTCGAAGTCCTTCTCTGATCGGGCGAGGAATTCTCAACAAGGATTTGCTCGTGTCTTTTTCCTGCTATTTTACATCGAGCGAAAAGGGCCCTGCCGGTTTATCTCTGCTGAGTTCTGGCCTTTGGTCATCGAAGTGAAGACCGGAACTGATAGCAAGGGGTCGAGAATTATAAACAGAGCTGAAAAGGAATAGATGAGAGACGAAAGAGAATCCGCCATTTCTCTCTTATCTTCTGCTGGCTGGCGGAATAAAGCAATTGGTCAGGCAAAAGGGAAAATCAAAGTTCTCTCATGAATCCAAGAGAGTGCTCCGGGTATGACCTCACCTGATAGATAGGGGGGTTGATGCCAGATTCTGGGGGTGTCCGGCAAAACGAAAAAACCAGGGGGCATATCCGGGAGCATAGTATAGTTGACCGCAGCAGATAAAAACTTTCATGTCTTGATCATGGGGAGAGACTCATTCATCCAGACTTGAATCTCTGTCCGGGATCCTGATCGTGAGCCTTTAACTTTGTTCAGGGATCCGAGAGGGCATTCTTCGTCGCGAGCAGGTACGATAAAAAAGAAGTCAATTCAATCGAAAAAAACTCCTATTCAAGTCTCCGGCCTGAGAATAACCTCTGCTCTCCCAGTAACCCTTGTATGATGTATCAGAGCTCACTTCGATCCTTGTAATCCACTTTATCCACTTATACCCCCAGCGATCTTCTGCCACAAGCTGGAACGGAAATCCCCTTTCTGGGGGAAGGGTTACGCCGTTCATCTGATAGGCCATGATGATGTTTTGCTCCCTGACGTAGTCGAGGGGAAGCGATGTCGAATATCCATCTGAGGCGTAGAATATGACAGTATTTGCCCCGGGGAGTACTCCTGCATCCTCAACGATGTCAGAGATCAGGAGTCCTTCCCAGAGGATTGTCACTTCCCATCCCTCCACGCAATAGAGGGTGACCTTCTTTGTATAATGCCGGTATTTGTCGAGAATTTCATCGTACGAGATATTGAAGGAGGTATTCACGTCTCCCGTTACGTTCAACTGATATGTCTCCCGTTCGAGGTACTGTGGACCCCTGATCGAGTTCTCCCTGAAATCCGCAATGGATGATAACCGATCCCCCTGATACTCCCGGACCTCAATGGATGTCAGGGAAGTGATATTTTCCTCCGCTCCCTTGAAAAACATGATATCGAACAGGAAGAGGACCGCCGCCGAAACTATGACGAGGAAAATGAGGATAGTTATCGTGGCGGGACGGGACATAATGTCCGTTCTTCAGATGTACCCTGTTTTCATATATATCTCGTGTCCGGGAAACCTCCTGACATTCACTCCGCCATCCGTTAAAAATAGATTTATATAATCGGGCGAAGTCTGTTAACATACAGGAGGTTGAAGATGGCTGTTGTCAAGCGCTACAAGTGCCGGGTATGTAATTATATCTATTCACCCCTCAGAGGTGAGCCGCACAACGGGATCCCTGCTGGTACAGAATTTGAGGATCTTCCCGAAACCTATGTCTGCCCTATCTGCGGTATGCAGGGGAAGGGAAAGATCGGAAAATGGGGTTTTGACGAGTGGGTTCCAACCCGGTGGATCTGTTCGGTTTGCGGATATGTCTATGATCAGAAGCGTGGAGAACCCCACAGGGGCATAAAAGCAGGCACCGCGTTCGAAGATCTCCCTGAGAGTTATACCTGTCCGGTCTGCGCACTGGATCCAAAGATTAAGGTCCAGTTCGGAAAGGTATTCAAGCAGGGGTTTGAACCCCTGGAGATCTAAGAATTCATTTTTTTATCATTCGGTCTGATGCAGGGTCAACAGCTTCCCGAGTGCATCCCGGGCAGCCTGCCTGACCTCCATCTCATCATCATCGAGTAACTCCCGTATTGCTTGCGTGTACATTGGATCCCCGAGTTTCCCAAGAGCTTCCACCGCTGCAGTCCTTACTCCTTTTTTCTTATCGGAAAGAAGCGGCGCTATAACAATGGCGGTGCGACGGTCGCCGATCTCCCCCAGTGCCCACGCAGATCCCTGGCGAGTCCAGCGGTCAGGGCTCGTGAGGCAGTCGATGATCGGATCGATGGCCCGAGGATCGCGTAGCTTTCCCAGAGCCTGAAGGGTGACCCATACCACATCCGGTATGGGATCCGAGAGGAGCTTTAATAACGGCTCCACCGCACGTGGATCCCCGATATTTCCCAGAGATTCTGCAGAACGGATACGGAAGGTTGGATTTTCATCCTGAAGCTGTCTGATGAAGATACTGATATTCTGTTCCTGCCGCTCCTCCCTTCTCTTGAATGCCTCATGAACAGGATCACGTTCCTCGCTGGGCATCGTTCTGGCCTCATATCCGGGTTCATCCCTTGATGCTATCAAGCTTGACCTTTAGAATCATCATCCCGTCCATGAAAAAACGCTGAGAGATTGCATGACATATGGTCTTTTCAGGATTGGTTCGGGTTCGGACATATCGGGAGTCTTCCAACTGGCCCGACTCCAGATGCCGGTATATTCCGGCGGCTTGGATGCATCGCCATCCTGCCTGATCCTGAGATCCTGGACGTTTCTCCGGTAACCTTTCTTCAGAAGATGGTAATCGTGCTCATAAGACGGCTCGCCATCCTCAAGCCAAAATGCGAGATTAATTAGAAAAAAAGTTTTAAATGAGTTTGAAGATCGGGTGGTTCTCGGCCTTTACATCAATGCCGAGTGGCCGCACTGCTTCAAGGGTCACGATATCCATGTAGGCCTGCGCCGTGATCATCGGTTCGACGTTTTCGATCGGGCCGTACATGATCAGGTCAGCACCAAGCGTGCTTGCAATCAGATTACAGCCGATGTCGGGAGCTGACCAGGCAGCCTGTATGACACCATCAAGGCCCCCCTTGTAGTGATGGAGCAACTGCTTGAGGTAGAGGTCCTTGCCCTTCAGGGACTCTCCGAGCGCTGAGGGATTTTTCTTCGATCCCTTCCAGCGCTTGAGCCAGGTCCACGCAACCGTCATGTTGTGGTAGGCCCCGCCGGTTGGGTAGCCGTGGATGGCCTTGCAGGCAAGGATCTCACGGTAGGCACTTCCTGAACCGAGTCCGAGAGGGGTTGCTGCAGTGTCCAGGATAGGACGGGTGATACCGCACTCTTCGGCTATCTGAAGCATTCCCTTGGCCTGACCCGCAACACCACCTTCCACCAGCACCTTCTCCCTGCCGGCAACAGAGGGATCGGCGGGATTGAAGGCCAGAACAATCGCCGAGTCTACGTCGCTGTTTTTGAGCGCTTCGATGTTCTCAGGAAGGATCGAGCCGTTAATCGAATTGTAGATTGCCCGGTGCGCAAGCCCGACGTCGGTTGTATACTTGCAGGCATGGGCGAGCGCCTTTGGAACTGATGAGTCCATCAGGAATGCGGTCTTGTTGTCAACACTGTCGAACCATGAGATGTAGTTATCGAACGCCTCAGGGTATTCAGCCATGATTTGGATGATATGTGGAACCCCGGTTTGATCAGAGAGCTCCTGACACCTGTTCCAGAGAGCTTCTGCTACTGGTTTGTCTATCTTTCCAGTCTTGTCATCGAGCACTATCTCGTGCTTGTTGTAGAAGATTGAGCAGGCCAAAACAGTCGGATATTCACCAGGCTGTCCACCAAGTTTCGTGCCGTTGAAGTCCCAGACTTGCTGCTCTTTTTCGAATCTGAACATGTTCTTTCACACCTCCATTACATTAAGACGTTTAGTTTCGGGAGCAGTACCAGGAGCAGAACAAACACCGTGAGCCCTGCCACCAGTCCGTAGAGGATACCAATGTCCCGACCGATTTTTCTTCCAACGCGCTGGGCGATTTCTGCATCAGCGAACTCGATCCGTTTCTCGATCTTGTCGAGTCTTTTCTCGATCTCAAGGAACTGGGGATTCACCCCAGCCGCAGCGACCTCAATTCCGCCGGCGGCTTCTTTGACCTCGACGATCATGGGGTCCGCGGCGAATGCACCGGGATCGCGGCCCTTGAGTTCGTTGAGCTTGTTCCCGATAGCACCGAGATCCTCTGTCTCCATGATGTTGACGAGTTCGACCTGTTCCTGGAAACGCTTGATACCGTCACCGGAAAGGTTCTCGATGAATGGAATAGCACCCTCTGCCCCGACGACTCTCCCGTCTTTCACCCCGTTTTTATGGAGGGCGACCATGGTCTGCCCGGCGAGGTGACCCTTCACCTCTGTCCCGCAGAGCAGGAGGAAGCGGATGTTGGGGTTGGAGATGATGTTAGCGATGACCTTCTCAAGACCAAGATTCTCGGTCTTGCAGGACCCGGCGATCGCGGCGCCCTTGTCGCAGATCCCCTTCTCATCGAGGTGGGAACCGCAGGTCATGACGGCCACCGGGTTATTTGCATCTCCTGAGTGGAAGTCACCCTGAACGATCGGCCACCCGCTGGCTGGTGATTTCTTGTCTGCCATTTCTCTCACCTCATATGAATAATGCCGGGACCACGATCAGGATCAGGGCAACAAACAGTCCGACAGCAAATCCGATGACTCCCATCTCTGAGATGGCCGAATCGAATTTATTGGACCGGGCTATGAGCTGCGCTTTGTAGCGCACGTTCTCGACCATCCTGTCGATGGCGACCATCCGGACAGGCCCTGCCATTTTTGCACCTTCTTCTGCCATTTTTCCTCACCCCATCAGCACGAAACCGAGAAGCGCAAATGACACGATCAGGCCGATCATGATCCCTTCAACCTTGCCTGAATAGACCCCGGCCGCGAATTTGTCGCGGTACCCGATGTCCGTGAC
>JAJRBS010000172.1 GCA_028679325.1 Methanoregulaceae archaeon
CTCCTCCCGGTCTTTGCCGCCCTCCCCCTCCCCTTCTCCCCCATCCAGATCATCCTCCTCGAGCTCTTCATGGACCTCGGAGCCTCGGCCGGTTTTGTCGCTGAACCGGCTGAGGCAGGGATTATCAGCCGCCGGCCCCGCAGCCGGGAGGAGAAGATCATTGACAGGCCTGCCACGGCCAGGATCCTGGTGAAGGGTATCATCCTCTTCGCCGTGGTAACGGCAGTCTACCTCTCGGCAATCGCTGCCGGGTACCCGTTCGTTCTGGTCCAGACCAGTGCGATTGCAGCCTGGATGTTTGGCCACATCGCTCTCGCCTACCTCTCGCGGTCAGAGATCCGGGTTATTCCGGAAGCAGGTCTGTTCTCAAACCCGCTCATTAACCTCTGGGCGGTGGCCGCGATCGGGACCCTCCTGGCCGGAATTTATATTCCCGCTCTCCATGCAACGCTCAACTTGGGTACTCTCCCGCCACAGGTGGTATTCTCTATCGCTGTCGGGGTGACTGCGGGAGTGCTCCTCGCCGATGGCTTGCGGAGGGGTATCTTCACGCAGGTTTATTCAGCCAGAAAGGGATGAGTCAGTCGAGATATTTCTGCGGGTTATCAAGGAAGTCCTTGTAGATGCGGTAGTAGTCCGTGGACTCATAGTCGACCTTCCGGATCGGGATATGGTTGAAGCTGAAGATGTCTGAGTCGGGATAAGCGAGGAGTATGGGAGAATGGGTGGCAATGATGAACTGGACCTCTCCACCGGACGCAAATTTCCGGAGCATCCGGAGAAGAGATATCTGCATCCGCGGGGAGAGGGCATTCTCGGGTTCGTCGAGCAGGTACAGTCCCCTGATCCTGAAACGGTTCGAGAAGAATGCCATGTGCGACTGACCATGCGACTGTCCCAGAAGGGAGCTCTTCCCGAAATATTCAAGCGATGCGGGATCAGCGACCGCCCATTCGTCGAGGACCTCGGCAAAGTGGCGGAATATCTCCGATGCGAAGAAGGATCCCTCAACCTCATCACCATCGATCCTGATATGCCGGTGGAGGAGATCCTCGCAGGGGTTGACATGATACCTCCTTCTCGGCTGGTCCTCCCAGATGTGGATGCCGCATTTCCTGGCGACGGCCTTGAGGAGCGTCGATTTGCCGCTCCCGTTCTCGCCGATGAAAAATGTAACGGGCTTTGAGAACTCCAGAGAGGGTGTCTGCCTGAATATCTCGAGGTTAAACGGATACAGGTTACAGGAGGGAAAGGTTTCCTGCTGCAGCCACAGTTTCCGTATATGCATGCCGTACACTGGTTGCTTCTCTTCTGACATAAGATCATATACCGCCCCGCAATCTTATCCGGGAAGATTTCAAAACTTTTTTTGCGCCCGTTTCCGATATCTGGAGAGAAGGTATGACAACAAGCCCCGGTGAACTGACTGCGGAGGAACAGCAGGCTGTGGATTTTTTCCTTGAGTACCAGGAGTCGGTCCGGCATGCCCTTCGTTATCCAAAAGACCTGAAAAAGGCGGAGGAATGGTCAAGATTCCTGGTATTTCTCCGGAACCTCGACAGCGCCCTGTGTAAGTCATCCCTTGACGGACATCGTTTATTCTACCGGGGTGTCGAGAAGGGGTATGCGGAGAGACTCCTCTTCCTTCTGGACATCAAGCCCGGCGAGAGATCGGATTTCACTCCTCATATCCTCCAGGATCCCTCGTACATAAGCTTCTCCTCCTCGGTCTCGCAGGCACTCGACAGGAGCCCGGGAAGGAGAGACCCCGCTGTGGTCTTTGTGTACCAGGCAGAACCTGGCCACGAGGGTCTGGGGGTTGGGGACGAAGTCCTCCTGCCCCGGAACACCCGCTGGCTCACCACCGGTTACGAGACTGACGGGTCGGGTATAACATATATCTGTCTGGAGAGGTTCTCATGACCGGGAAAAAATCTCTTGAAGACCGTTTCATCTGGAAGAAGGATGATATGTCGATAACCCGTGCCCTCGTTTTTCTCGGAGATCAGCAGAAGATAAGGGCAGAAAAGATCCTATCAGCCGCAAAGGAAGAACTGAACGCGCTCGATGAAACCTCCCATCGCTGACGAATCAATAATCCCGATATTCGACGATATCTGACAAAAATCTGTTCCTTTTTTCTTTATCCTGCAGAGTCATGGGTATTTCAAACAGGAAGATTCTCCCCCTGACCCAGGATCCGTCCAGGGGAGAACACCTATTGCTGATCAGGAAAGGATATTTTCTCATATGAATGGCAGGCGCTGCGATCTCGTCCTCTCCGATGTGACCCTTCCTCAGGGGAGGGTGGCAGACCTCTCCATCAGGGACGGGCTGGTCTGCCATGTCGGATCCCCCCTCCCGGCGGATCGGACACTGCCGTGCGGGGACTTCCGGGTACTGCCTGCTGCCGTCGATATGCATGTTCATATGCGGGGGGGTGCACAGGGGCACAAGGAAGACTGGGAGAGCGGGAGCATGAGCGCTCTCGCCGGCGGAGTCACGGTTGTCGTTGACCAGCCAAACACTATCCCGCCGATCACATCCAAAGAAATCTTCCGGTCGCGGATCGCGGAAGCCCAGCGGGCGAGCTGGACTGGCTTTGCAGTCAATGGCGGCGTTGATAAAAAAAACGATCTTCTCGGACTCTGGCAGGAAGGGGCGATGGCCTTTGGCGAGATCTTCGCTGCTCCTTCGAGCTATGCCGATGCCCTTCCCTTGAATCTCCTCCCGCACATCCTCCACCGCATCGGTGAGCTCGGTGCTCTCGCGACCCTCCATGCCGAAGAGGTGAAGCCCGGGGTCCCTTCCGACCTCGAGGGGCACGACCGGCTCCGGGATTTGTCAGGCGAATCGCGGACGGTGGAGGATATCGCGAAAGAGGTTGGTCACCTCTGCCGTCTTCATTTCTGTCACCTGAGCACCGCCAGTGCGGTGGCAGCAGCAGGAAATGCTTCGGTAGAGGTCGCCCCCCATCACCTTTTCCTCTCGATCGAGAAAGGCGACGGGGATAATGCCTTCCTGAAAGTGAACCCTCCACTCCGGCACGAGCAGGTGCGAAAGGAGCTCTGGGAGGCCTGGAACCGCATCGATGTGATCGCCTCTGACCATGCCCCTCATACGAAATCCGAGAAGGAGAAGGACTTCAGCGAGGCCCCTTCGGGGATTCCCGGCGTCGAGACGATGCTTCCGCTTCTCATGGCGGCGTTTCGGGAGAGAAGAATCCCCCTCATGTCGATCATAAAAAAGACCTCGTGGACACCGTCGGATCTCCTGGGAATACCCCGGGCAGGCTTCAGGCCGGGAATGCGGGCCGATTTCGCCCTGTACGGTAGCGAGCCAACCCTCATTACCGCCGAAGACCTTCACTCGCGGGCAGGGTGGACACCCTATGAAGGGATGCCCGGCCTCTTCCCGGAACGGGTGATCAGGGACGGAGCCCTGGTCTACGACGGGGGAGAGTTCTTCTCCCGACCACCACGATGGTATGCCGGAAGAGGTTATCAGGTCAGGGATCTGATATAATAACCGTACCGCTATAGCGCGATCTTAGGTCCCCGGGTGATGAGCTGGCGAAGTCCTGCAGATGATCCACGGGACAACCCGGTTGTGCGACAGGTACCGCCCGGCCATGGGTAAAGACAG
>JAJRBS010000204.1 GCA_028679325.1 Methanoregulaceae archaeon
GTGTCTGTCGAGATGATATCCGGGGAAAATCCCTGCGCTTCGATAACCACATGGGTCACGATCTCCATGCCGTTCTCGAGCTTGAGATTCCTGTCGGATGTCGTGAAGGACCGGTTCTTATCAGCCCAGCTGATCACTTGCTCTACGCCGGTTATCTCGTCTCCGGTTGTCCAGCGATCGAGAACCCCCCTTCCGCTGGTCACCTGTCCGATAACACCTCCATCCGCCGGTGCACCGAAGTCCGCCGAGTGGCGCATCCTCGAAAAGATCAGGTAGGAGTGCTTGGGGTCGTAGCCGCCGCAGCCAAGAATCACGTCCCCCCTGTTATAGATATGCGGAGTCCGGGCAGGCTTGATGTCGCTGGAAAATGGTCCGAAGGCGGCCGCGTACCTGTCTTCCCACTGGAGCCGAAATCCGTGGGAAAAGGCTGAAGGATCAAGACTCCCGCTCCTTTCCCCGAAGATTTCCATCGTCAGTTCTCCCTTGGTGGAAATAATCCGGTAACTTGATGTCTCTGAAGACTCTCTGGCAACAGGGCGTATGACGGCGGCACTGCACCGTGCATCCCGGGAGGGAATTGCCTCCCCGAGAGTCATACCTTCGGTGATCTCGCTCTCTTTGCCATCGATCCTGATTGCTATGGTTGTCATTCCTGAGGTGCAGCCTTCCCCATGATTTCCCGCTCATCCTCGCTAAGGCTGGCCAGCACCTCATCTGTTTTTCCTATCATGATGATCTTTCCCCCCCGCATGAGCGCCAGTCGGTCGCAGATGTCCTTGACAAAATCCATGTCATGGGATACTACGATGAAGGTTTCATCCATCTCATCCCTGGCGTTCAGGATAGAATGCTTCACATCTATCTTTGTCAGGGGATCCATGGTTCCCGTCGGTTCGTCAAGGATGACCAGGCGGGGCTCACGGATGAGGACCTGAGCCAGGGCGACCCTGTGCCTCTCACCTTCGGAGAGCTGACTCGGATACCGGTCAAGGATCTCCCTGCTCTTCCCGTCGGTGAACCCGGCCATGTGCAGAGTCAGTATAGCCTTCCTCATGGCGAGCTCTTTCGGGAATTCGAGCCCGATAGCATCAGTGAGGTTGTCGAGGACTGTCCGGTGGGGGTACAGGTCGTATTCCTGGTGAAGGAGGCCGATGTATCCCTTTGCCCGCCCCCGGAACTCGATACCGGGTTTTGTCATGTCCACCAGGTCATCCCCAATCCGGATGTTCATCTCTCCCGATGTAGGCTCGATGATACCGGAAATGATGCGGGAAAGAGTGGTCTTTCCGGCGCCGCTTTTTCCTATGATACCGAAGATCTCTTTTGATGAGACATCGAACGTAACACCGTTTACGGCCCTGATAACGCCCCGGTCGACGGATATATACCGCTTGTAGACGTCCCGTGAGGTCAGTATGGTCGTGCCGAGTTCCGGGACCTGATAGTCTTCGGATTCTGCGAGGCCTTCCATGAACTTGTGAATGACTTCCTTGGGGCTTCCCAGTTTCACGATCCTGCCTTCATCGAGGAGCATTGCCCGGTCGGCGACATCCTCGATGACCTGGGAGAAGTGGGAGGTAACTATCATGCCCATCTGATTCTGGAGAGCGGCCTCGGTGAGCATAGAGTGAACGAGGTGGGCCGTCTGCGGATCAAGGGTGCCGGTAGGTTCGTCGGCGAAGAGGAGGAATGGCTCTTTTGCAAGCTGACGGGCGAGGACAACTCTCTGTTTTTCCCCGCCAGAGAGATCCCTGGCGATATGCATCATCCGGTGGGAAAGGCGGACCTGGTCTACGAGGTCAGCGGCACGGCCGATGGCTTTCTCTGAAGGGTAGTCGATATCATCGAGAGCGTGCAGGATATTTTCGATGACACGATCATTGCCGTAGAGGGCGAATGTCCTCTGGAACATAATCGCAGTGCCCCTCATCACCCGGCGTTTCATGGTACTGTTCTTCTCGTCCCAGAGGTCCACATCCACCGCCGTCATCTTCCCCTTGCAATGTGGGCAGGGGCTTCCCGCGGCACTTGCAACACCGATTTCATCGCATGAGTCACAGGCTGCGACATGGTAGATGATGGAACCCGACGTCGGGGGTTGTTCGACACCCCTCATGAGGTGCATGAGAACCGTTTTTCCTGCCCCGCTCCGTCCGATAATCCCGAGGACCTCTCCTTCGGCGATAGTAAAAGAAATATTGTCAAGGACACGTTTTCCATCGAAGTCCATGCAAAGGTTTTCTACCGTAACCAATGGCTTCATTCCGCTCCTCTCATAACCTAATGTTGTGGTGAGTGCATATTACTTTTTATATCACGACAAGAGCCAGGCTTTCAGTCCGGTAGCCTTTTGACGATCTCGACCACCTCGCGGACATTTTTTACCACGTGGTCCACTGCATGATAAAGCTCGGCAGGTTTTTCACCCGATTGCTCTTCGGTAAGAATGGCAAGGTCAGCCCTTTTCAGGGCGCAGAGGTCATTGATTCCGTCCCCGACCATGACCACCGTGTCATACTCGGACTGAAGATCAGTGATGATCTGGGCCTTGACTGTTGGAGTCGCTACCCCATACACTCTGTCCCGCGGGATTCCAAGATGGTCGGCCATTTTCTCAAGCTTTGTCAACCTGTCTCCGGATGCGATGTAGGTGGGAATTCCAAGCTTGTGAAGTTCTCCGACAGCTTCCCGGGCCCCATCGAAGGGCCGGCCCCCCGTGGTGACTGTGAACTCGATGGAACGGGTAGACATGTTGAGGATCACCCCACTGTTCATGCTCACGACTTCTTCCCGGTGGCAGACCTGCCACACGTTCCTGATACAGTCCTGGAGGTCACCGACCATGGCCCGGGTGTCGGTGTAAAGGACATCACCGATATCATCCGCGGTCATAACTTTCCGGGTGCAGCTGATGCCGAACCCGGCATGTTTCTCGACAAGATAGGATGAGAGGAGCTGGGAGGGCGAAGCCTCGATAACCTCCCGGGAATGGACGTGGATGACCACGAGTACTCTGTCGGGAGAGGTGAAGGTCAGGGTAACCGTCTCGATTCCGGGGAGGATCTCCTGCTGTTCCACGTCTTTTGCCACCCTGTAGGTATGGAGAAGGGTTCCTGCACTATCGAACACGACCGCGATTGACATAGACCGTCCCGCAAAGTTCTTTGGAAGAGATAAGCATGTATTGAATACAGTCGTTATGGTCGTTAGTGATACTGCAGAGAAAATAAAGAAGATGGAGATCCGGGGGGCGGGAAGGATAGCCCGGGCCGCGGTGGCGGCACTCATGGATCATGCGGCGTCCGCCACGGCTCGCGATGCAGCCTCATTTCGGAACGAAATGCGGGAAGCCGCAGCCCTCCTGCAGGGCACACGCCCGACCGCGGTCTCTCTCCCAAACGCGATCCATAGGGTTATGCGATCCCTTGAGGGCGACACCCCCACCGTCCAGGAGCTGAGGGATCACTTTATCGTTGCATGCAGGAACTTCATCTCCTCTTCTGAAGCTGCGATTGAAAGAATTGGTGCAATAGGAGCTGGTCATATCCAGGAGGGGGATACCCTCCTGACACACTGTAATTCAGAGGCAGCACTCGCGTGTCTCATCGCCGCACAAAGAAAAGGGATATCATTTGAGGTCTACGCCACAGAAGTCAGGCCGGGTAATCAGGGTCTGCTGACCCTGAAGACTTTGAACGAGGCCCGCATTCCCACCATTTACATTGTCGATTCTGCCGTCCGCTCCGTCATGAGAGAAGTCGACAGGGTCATTGTCGGTGCCGATGCCGTCACAGTGAACGGTGCGGTGGTGAACAAGATCGGGACGTCTCAGATCGCTCTCGCAGCACACGAACGGAAGGTGAGCATGATGGTGGCGGCCGAGACCTATAAGTTCGCACCCCGCACCATTCTCGGAGAATTTATCCGGATCGAAGAACGGGGGCCTGAGGAGGTCCTTCCCGCGGCACTGGCAAAAAAACTTCCCTACGTGAGGGTAAAAAACCCCGTCTTCGATGTCACTCCCCCTGAGTATATCGATCTCATTGTAACTGAAGAAGGGGCAATCCCTCCCCAGATGGCGTACATCATTCTCCGCGATTATCTCGGGTGGAGTACCGGAGACTTTGGTGGAAACAGCCCGGGAGCGACTGAGAATTTCGATGTGTGACGTCATCGCCCCGGTCTCCAGCCACGATGGATGTGAGGGATTATGATGAGCTTAAAAGAGGATTGAAGATTTTCAGGAGACGGTAAGAATAGTATGGAGCTCCATTTCTGGAAATTGCATGGAAACGGTAATGATTTTATTGTCATCGATGAGTACCAGCGGGAGGTCATCCCCGGCGAGATGAAAGCCCAGTTTGCGGGCCTGTACTGCGATCGCAGATTCGGCATCGGTGGTGACGGGGTGCTGTATCTCGCGAAGTCGGCCGTCGCAGACCTGGGTATGCGGCTTTTCCAGCCCGACGAGAGCGAGGCTGAAATGTGCGGGAACGGGATCCGCTGTTTTGCCAAGTATGCCTTTGATTCGGGATATGTCGGAAAGACCTGCTCCATAGAAACCATGGCTGGAATCATCCGCGTGGAGGTCGCTTATGAAGACGACACCTTTCAGGCTGCCATCGACATGCCGGAACCGCGATTTGACCGGGTGGATATCCCGGCGACAGGAAACGGTGACTACAAGGAAACAATCGCAGGATTTGAGGTCTATGCGGTGAATACCGGTGTTCCCCATGCGGTGATCTTTTCAAAAGACATCGCTTCTATAGATCTCCCGGGGTTTGCACCCGGGATACGCCACCACCCAAGTTTTCCCAAGGGGGCGAATGTCAACTTTGTGGAGATCTCCGGGGAGGATACCATAAAGATCCGGACTTTCGAACGCGGGGTCGAGGGAGAGACCCTCTCCTGTGGGACAGGGGCAACGGCAGCGGCAGCGGTCGCCTTTCGCCAGGGGCTCGTCAAGAATCATGTCTTTGTGGATACAGAAGGCGGACCTCTCGAGGTTACTTTTGGCGGCCGGGTCATCCTGAAAGGGCCGGCGGTCACCGTCTTCGGGGGCCAGATCCTCTTCTGAAGGCCGGCTAAGTGATAATTCCCGGCGAGACGAAACGGGATCCTACGGGGATAAGTGCATTCCTGTGTCAGACAGGGAATCCCGCGTCCTGAATTCTCAGGACGAAAAAGAGGTAGTAGAGGGCCACGGCCAGCATCAGCATTCCCGTTGCTAAGTTGATGACCCTCCTATGCCGGACAAGAAATGCCGTTCCTTTTTTTCCCTGGTATGCCGAGAGGACAGAGAGGGCAATAAGGGGGAGTGCCATTCCAACCCCGAAGAAGACAAAATTGAGCATTGCTGCGAGGGTATCCGACGTGCTCGTGCTGATGGCCAGAAGGACCACGATCGGCGCAGCATTGCAGGGGAGAATCAGGATGCCGAAGAAGAGCCCGAAGAGGAATGCCCCCAGGAAAGGCATTCTTCCTCCTGGAATGTGGGGAGAGGGAACGGGCAGGTCCGGGAATATGTCGAGGATGAGAAGGACGCCGATGATACCAAGGATCAGGTAGGCCAGCGGTGAGATTATCGATAGTGCTCCGGAGAGGGGGTAGGAGAAGAGGAACACGACCACCAAGCCGAAAAGGAACATGGATGCGAGTATCCCTGTCGCCGTGACCAATCCGAGCAGGAACCGACCAGGCATTCCGCGGACTGAGTCACCTGGTCCGGCGAGAAAGGATATGTATCCCGGGTACAGGGGGAGGACGCAGACCGCACCGAGGGGGGTCAGGAGTCCGGCAAGGAAGGCGACACCCCACTCGGGATCAAACATCTAACACCCAGAAAGGGCCTTTTCCAGGTAATCGGCTGTCTTTATCCCGGGAGGGAGTAGGGAGGCGGATCCGCCGGGGCAGATCAGGATAAGGGGCGCCTGTGACGGGGCGAGAATCCCCTGCCCGAAACGATCGACCAGCCGGATGGTCATTTCCTGCGGAGACCTTGCATAGAGACCGTAGTAGCCCTGCTTTTCTGTATACGCACGGAGGGACTCCGTGTCGCCGTTGGGGTCGATATCCAGCCCGACCATAACGAAGGGCACCTTTCCGGACTCATGAAGACGTGTTATCTCTTTTTGCTGCTGCATGCAGACCGGACAGGTGAGGGTGAAGGTCTGGATGAGGACGGGGCGATCGGGAAATGACGATAATGTGAATGCGGAGCCGGAACCGATGTCGGTAAGCTCAATAGTCGTGAGGCGGTCCCCGGAGATATTTATCTTTGAACCCGGGGCGTCTGTACACCCGGCAACAAGGATCAGAACGGCTACTAAGAGTAAACCGATCCCGGCTCCGGCACAACCGGGACTCCCTACGGCATCCCTCTTGTTTTTCTTCTTATCCGGCCCTTTTTTCATGCTTCTCTCTCTCCCGAACTTCGATACCATACCCAACGATGTCAAAATCAAAGAAACCACCGGCCGGACGTGAGCGGTGCTTCTCGAGTGTCGCCCGCCGATGTGAATTGAGGCGCTCGACATTGACCACGGCCTTTGATATATGGGCAAGGGCCGTTCCGCCAAGGCCGACGAACACCTTTCTCTGGACGTCCATGTAGACCTGGTTGGTGATGAGTACGGGGATATTGTATTTTTTTGCATAGCCGAGAAGGTGCATTATCTGCCGGGTCAGTTTCTGCATGGCGTCAATCCCTTTCTCGAGCTGTGTCCGGTAGAGTCCTGTGGCAGAATCCATGACGATCAGGCCGATAGCGTCTTTTCCCAGGTGACGTTCAAGGCCGCTTATCATCGCTCCCTGCTGATCAAAGTCATGGGGCTCGTACAGGAAGAGTTCACGGGCGAGCCGCTCGGCCTCCTCTCCGGCAACCTGCCGGAAACGCTCGATCGAGAACCCTTCCGTGTCGATGAAAATTACTCCCTTCCCGGACCGGAGGCAGGATACTGCAGCGAGCACACAGAGCACGCTCTTCCCGCTGGCAGGCCCGCCGTAGAGCTGGGTGATGACCTTCGGCTCGAGGCCCCCCCCGAGGAGATCATCGAAGGCCTGGTTGCCGGTACTCAGCCGGTCCCCGGTCATGTCACACCTTCTTCCCGAGAATTTCCCATGCCCTGTTCTCCACCAGGTGTGCAACCGTGCGTGCCGGGATGGCTGCCCTTTCAGAAAGGATGGCGACGTCATCGTACTCTGGCTTGAGACTGATAATCTCGCCATCGATGCTCCCGATCTTGACCCGTACCGTCATCTCCTGTCCCGAAAGACAGACCGGTACGTCGAGAGAAGTTCGCCTGGCAACAAACCGGTGCACATTAGGTATGCATCGCACGCCGAGGGTGCCGAGCTCGGCAGCCATGAGGGCTGCCAGCATCTGACTTATTCGGGAAGGTACGACGACCCTAATCAGGTGGCCCGGTCGTCCTTTCTTCATGATGCAGGGGATGGCGCAGACATCGTATGCCCCCTTCCTGATGAGAATGGAGGTCGCATGGGCGATTATCTCGCCGTTTACGTCATCAACATTGGTCTCGAGCAGGTCGATAACGTCGCCATCTTCCTGTTCCTTTGTCTCTGCCAGAAAGACCCGGAGCACGTTGGGAATATTCGGCAGACTTCGTGACCCGGCGCCGTATCCTGTAGCTATGACTGAAAAACCGATATCAGGGAGCTTTGTCCGGGTTGAGAATTCGGAGAGAAGGGCTGCGCCAGTCGGAGTACAAAGCTCTCCGTCAGCCTCTTTGCCGATGACCACATCGAGACCGGACTCCTGGAGTATGGCAAGGGTTGCAGGTGCCGGGACAGGGTAGGTACCGTGGGACCCGGATATCTTTCCTCCGCCTAAAGACACCGGAAGGACCACGCACCCGTCGGGTGCAAGAGAACAGAATGCTGTGCAGGAACCAACGACCTCTGCAACGGCATCGTCGGCTCCTACCTCATGGAAATGCGTGATTTCACCGTGAATAGCCATCTCTGCCCGGGAGATCCGTTCAAAGACCCGGAGAGACATGTCGATGGCCTTACCAGGTGCACAGGCACTTTCTACCCGTGCCGCCACCTCTTCCATCGTTCGGCGGGTATGCCCGGCCCGTGTTTTCAGGGCGAGGCTTCGGATCCCTGCCCGGTCAACCTCCTGGATCTCCGGTTCTCCAACCACCGAAGCCATTGCTCCGATAACTGCCTCCCGGTCTGCTCCAAGCTGGAGGAGGGCGGCCGTGATCATATCTCCAGCTGCTCCCCGGAAGGGATCGAAGACAAGGAGTCGCATAAAATCACCAGTACCTATAAATCCCTGTGTATATGACTTTTAAGGTAATGCCCGAGATTTTTCTGAAGGTCGATTCGGCATATCCCGGCGATCAGGGCGGCGGAAAGGCCAGGCTTGACCCCGAAACCATGCTGTACCTGAAAATCTCCCCGGGGGATATCGTTGCAGTCGAAGGCAAACGCCGGACGGTGGCCAAGGTCTGGCGATCACTTGTCGAGGACTGGAACCAGAACAAGGTACGGATCGATAACTTCACCCGGACAAATGCGGGGGTGAGCATCGGTGATACCGTCAGGATCTCTCCTATCAAGGATGAGATAGAGGCAAGGCGGGTGGTGCTTGCGCCCCCGGTGGACCTGCCGAGAAATATCCCTGTGGCCAATAATCCCAATGTCCTGAATGCATTGATCGATTTTCCGGTTGTGAAAAACGACTCGGTTCCTATCATGATCGGCCTGCCCTTCCTCCAGCCCCAGATAGTATCCTACAAGGTTGTCGAGATAGACCCGGAACAGGCGGTCATCATCAGTAAGAACACGGAGGTTGTCTTCTCCGAGAAGCCTGCTGCCGGATTTGAAGGCTTAAAAAGGATCTCCTACGAGGATATCGGAGGCCTGAAGGATGAGCTTCAGAGAGTGAGGGAGATGATCGAGCTCCCCATGCGCCATCCCGAGCTCTTCCAGAAACTGGGGATAGAACCACCCAAAGGGGTTCTCCTGTTCGGGCCTCCGGGGACAGGAAAAACTCTTATTGCAAAAGCGGTAGCCAGCGAGAGCGGGGCACACTTCATCTCCATCGCAGGACCGGAGGTGATCTCGAAATACTATGGCGAGAGTGAACAGAAACTCCGCGAGATATTCGAGGAAGCAGAGGAGAACGCTCCTTCTATCATCTTTATCGATGAGCTTGACTCCATAACCCCCCGGAGAGAGGAGGTAACCGGGGAAGTAGAGCGACGGGTGGTAGCCCAGCTCCTGACCATGATGGACGGACTCGAGGAACGCGGGCAGGTGGTGGTCATCGGTGCGACCAACCGTGTCGATGCAATCGATCCCGCTCTTCGCCGGCCAGGAAGGTTCGATCGGGAGATCGAGATCGGGGTCCCGAGCGAGCCTGACAGGATTGATATCCTGAAGATCCATACCCGGGGGATGCCCCTTGCCGGAGACGTTGTTCTCCAGGCCCTCGGGCAACGGACCCACGGTTTTGTCGGAGCTGACCTCGCAGCCCTGGCCCGTGAGGCAGCCATCCGTGCTCTCCGGCGCTACCTTCCGGAGATAAACCTCGATGTTGAGGAGATCGCCCAGGAGATCCTCGATCGGATGGAGGTTAATTCTGAAGACTTCCGGTCCGCGTTACGGGACGTCAGCCCGAGCGCCATGCGGGAGGTGATGCTTGAGGTCACCCATGTCACATGGCAGGATGTCGGTGGTCTTGAGGAGGCCAAACAGGAAGTCCGCGAAGCGGTCGAGCTTCCCCTGACAGACCGCATCAGGTTCGAGGAACTCGGGATCAATCCGCCGAGAGGTGTACTGTTGTACGGACCTCCCGGAACAGGTAAGACTCTGATTGCCAAAGCGGTGGCGAACGAGAGCGGGGCGAACTTCATAGCCATTCGGGGGCCACAGCTCCTCTCAAAGTGGGTAGGGGAGAGTGAACGCGCCGTCCGTGATGTGTTTAAAAAAGCCCGGCAGGTTGCTCCTTCGATCATCTTCTTTGATGAGTTGGACGCGTTGGCTCCTCCGCGGGGATCGGAACTGGGATCGCACGTCATGGAGACAGTGCTGAACCAGATCCTGACAGAGATCGATGGTCTCGAGGAATTAAAAGACGTGGTGGTTATGGGCGCCACCAACCAACCCACCCTGGTCGATCCTGCCCTCCTGAGGGCCGGCCGGTTCGACAGGCTCGTCTATATCGGTGAACCGGACCTGACCGATCGGAAGAAAATACTCTCTATACACCTCAGATCCATGCCCCTTGAGAACTCCACCCTCGAGGTTCTCGTAGAACAGACCGAAAGGTTTGATGATAAGGCTTTTGGTGAAGCTTTTACCCATCTGGGGAATGACCGTAGGGTAACAGCCGATGAAGCAATGTCGGCATTCCGACAGATAGCGGTGCAGAAAGAAGCCAGGCTGAACAGGGGGCAGCGGCGGAAAGAGCTTCTTGACCAGATGGCCAGGCAGAACCTGACGCTCGTCGATGAGGCGCGGGATCGGATATTGAACGAAGTCGCCGGAAAGACGGAGGGGTATGTTGGAGCCGATCTTGAAGGACTCTGCAGGGAAGCAGGCATCTTTGCCATGAGGGAGAATGCGAGCAATGTCACTCTCCGGCACTTCGAACAGAGCCTGGAAAAGGTCCATCCGACCATGAACGAACGGCTGCGGGAGTTCTACGGCCGCATCCGGCTGCACTTCAAGGGGGGTCTTCCCAAGGAAGTACAGCCGCCGGAATACCAGTAAGGGGAACTCTCCCCCGGATAACTTTTTTCTCTCTCTTCACCGCGTACAAAATGGCGCGACGACCGATAGGGGGTCCAGGGGGCACTCAGCATCACTTTTTTTTTAAATTACAGATCGAGATCTTCCGCTTCCAGCAAGCCAGGTAAGGATCACACGGAAAGCTGTCTGATCCGGCCAAACCTTATCAATAGCTATAGATTATACTTACGTAACCAAGGGGGCATCATTGGTGGCGCAGAACAACAAGCGTACAACTGGAGTGTTGGGGCTCGACCCGGCTCTTGAAGGTGGGTTTCCCAAAGGAAAAACCATCATGGTGATGGGCTCTCCCCTGTCAGGCGTGGACCTCATGGCCCGGCAGTTCTGGCACGCCGGGGACGAGGAGGGGAGTTATCTCATGCTGGATGGGGAGATAGAAGACGGAATGACAGATGCACGGGATCTCCCCCCCGACCAGTTTCCCTTGCACTACAAGGGTCAGAGGATTGTCGTGGACTCTCTCTCAACCATTATCCTGAAATTCGGGGTCGAAGCGGCTCTGCGGGTCCTATCCGCAGCCCACCGGGAATCGGAAAAGGCCGGATCAAACATCATGTTCATCCTCTATACCGGCATTCACCGGCCCGAAGAGGAGATCCAGATCCTGAGGCTGGGAGATGTGATCCTTGAACTCCGGTCGGTGACCTTTGTCACCGAGATAGAACGACAGCTTGCCGTCCACAGACTGAAAGGAAGCACTGTACCCAAAAGGCTGATACCCTTTAACATAACGGAGAAAGGGATAGAGCTCTCCACGACATCACGTGTGGTGTGATCGTCAGAGGTCCGCCCGTATCTCGAGGACGGCACTGACCATACGTCTCAGTTTTTCCCCTGCAGAAGACCTTTCCAGCATCCTGAGGCCGCAGTCAGGGTCAATAAGGAGCTGCTCCGGAGGATAGACCACAAGGCCCTGCTCGATCCGTTCCCGTATCTGCCCGACTGTTTCTATCTCGGGACGGGAAGAGTCTACGCAACCGAATCCGACCATCTTGCCACCAAAGTCGAAGTCCCGGCAGATGGCAAGGTTTTCCGGAGACCGGGCAAACTCAAAGTCCAGGATATCGACCGGCATGGCGAGAAGGTCGTCAAGGATCCCTGCCAGGCTTCCGCAGACGTGAAGGGAAACAGGGATCCGGATGTCCCGGGTCATTACTGTCAGCGCTTCCCGTGCTGCATCTGTTCTCGCGGCGCCGACCGAGAGGACAGGCTCATCGATCTGGAGCAGGGTCACTCCGGCTTTCTCAAGTGCTGCAGCTTCCCGTGCAAGCGCCCGGGCGAGATCCACGGCCAGCTCCTCCCGGTTCCGGTAGGCTGGCGTTGAGAGATGGAGGGCATAGGACAGGGTTGTCGGACCGGTGATGATCCCCTTGACTTTCGGGGCCCTGGTCAACGCGTATCGTGTATCGGAAAGGGTGACGGGACCCGGGGCTGGCGAAACCGGACCGACGACGTCATGTCCACGGACACCGGGAAGAGCTGAAGAAAAGATCTTCACCATGTCCCCCCGGACCTGACCATCGGATATAATGTCTATTCCGGCGGCAAGCTGATCGTCTACGGCAGCCCTGACCGCCGCTTTGTACGGGTCAAGTATTGCCCCGAGCCCTCTTCCGGTGACCACCGGATAACTTCCAACCACCGTAGTCGGAAGCAAGGGGCCGGGAAAGAGACTCTTCATGGCGTCAGGCGGTGCCTGTCCCGGGGGAAGAGAATTGCCTCACGGATATTTCCCAGGGAGAGCATGGTCATGACCAGGCGTTCGGCGCCAAGCCCCCAACCGGCATGGGGAGGCATACCGTACCTGAAGGGTTCGAGGTAAAACTCGAAATTTTCCGGGTTGAGCCCCTTGGACTGTATCTGCTGTACCAGGAGGTCATGGTCATGGACCCGCTGTGCTCCCGATGAGAGCTCCATCCTCGGGTGCATCAGATCAAACGCTTTCGAGATCTCCGGGTCCTGCTCGTAGGGCATGGCATAATAGGGCTTGATCGCTGTTGGCCAGTCGACGATAAAGTAATGTTCTCCCATGTGTTCTCCAATCGCCTTCTCAGCCGCTGTGCCGATGTCATCGCCGTACTGGATCGATTCCCCGGTTTTTCCGGCCGCGAGCTCGATCGCCTCTCCGTAAGATAAACGCGGGAAGGGAGTCTTGGGTGTCGGTAGGCGGTCAATCCCGAGCGCCTCCAGGGCACCCTGACAATGCTCACCGACATCACGGTAGGTATGGACAACGAGCTCTTCGAGGAGACTCATCACCCCGTGATGATCGGTAAAAGAGACCTCGATATCGATGGATGTGGCCTCGTTCAGGTGCTTTGTGGTATTGTGTTCCTCGGCCCTGAAGATAGGGCCTACCTCAAAAACCTTCTCGAACCCGGCAGCCATCATCATCTGCTTATAGAGCTGGGGGCTCTGGTTGAGGAAGGCCTCTTTCTCGAAGTACGCGATGGGAAACAGCTCGGTCCCTCCCTCGGTTGCTGCAGCCACGATCTTCGGACTCGTGATATTGATGAATCCCCGGGAAAAAAGGAATTCATTCACCGTTCGCATGACCCTGCTCCGGATCTGGAAGACCGCAGTCACCCGGGGTCGACGGGCATCGAGGAACCGGGAATCGAGGCGTGTATCCAGCTCGGCAGGGACCTTCTCCGAGACATCGAGAGGAAGGGGGCTCCCGCTCCGGCTCAAAATCTCGAAACAATCGGGAATGAGCTCTCTTCCTCCGGGTGCCTTATCAATGGCTTTTACGATACCGGATACACGGACGAGTGACTCCCGAGAGACCTCCTTCATTCCCGATAGTACCGCTTCGCTGACCTTTTTTTTGGGGACTGTCACCTGGAGGATACCCGTCCTGTCCCGGATGAGGAAGAATGCCAGCCCTCCGAGGTCCCTGACCTCGTGTACCCACCCGGCTACCTCAGCACGGCCAGACTCCGGCGAAACCTCCCGTATCGGAATCCGCATGTAAACCCTGAAGCTATGGGCAGGCAGACCTC
>JAJRBS010000090.1 GCA_028679325.1 Methanoregulaceae archaeon
AACATCGATGCTGACACGGATAAATCCGCCGGAAGGAAGGGGTTGACCTGGGTCTGACTCAATCGAACGACAGGCAAACGAAATAATTAAACAACTTCCCGGATGATGTATCGAAAGAGATGAACCCCTCACATTTGAAGGTGGTGGTCTTCGGATCGTTTCACGCCGGCAAGTCAACTTTTATTCAGGCTGTCGACCCCACCTCCCGGCATGTTCAGGCAGAAGGGGGGGAGGGGAGTACGACGGTAGCAATTGATTTTGGGAGAGGAGAAGTTCTCGGGCGGCAGATCCATCTCTTTGGCACACCGGGCCAGGAGAGGTTCGATTTCGTCCGGGAATTTACCGAAAACGGGATGGATGCCGCCATCCTCATGATAGACTGCTCCTGCCCTGTTGATGATTTTACCCTGAAGCTGTATTCTCACCTTACAGGAACGGGAGTACCTGTCGGAATTATGCTGAACAAATGTGATCTCGACAATGCCCACAATTCGATTACACGAGAGAAATTCCCAATAGGCAGAATATACGAACTGTCATCCCTCGATTCAGGAAGTGCCAGGGAGGCATTTATGGAATTCCTGAAATCAGTGATAAAGAAAGACGGGTCATAGGTCATGGCATTGGGTAAAACTCCTTCCTATCCTGGATTCTCACCAATAAGAGGGGAGAGACCGACTCCGAATATCTCGCTTTCCAATTCCTGGCTATTGTAGCGATCTTATCGGTTGATCCGGTTATCCTGATATATCAGATCAGGACCGATTTCCATGAGGATGATCTCAATTCGGTGTTCCTTAAATATGAAAAGAATCTCTATTCTTCTTTAACGGCACATCCGCGCTGAACCGCGGGCGCCGAACTGTATAACGAGTTGATGGACTTGAAACACAAAGAGGTCTTCTCCGGTGTTCCCGGAATGCTGCGACCGTTCAAGGAATACCTGGAGAAGAAAGGGATGAAGGCTGGGGACCAGGTGGTGTATTACGGATGCCCCGGGACCTGTACGCCCTTTGTCGAGTTGCTTGGTTTCGCGGTGCGGGGGCTCGAGCTCGAGCAGATATTCGTACCGTATGTTGATGAGTCAAAGTCGCAACGGTTACAACTCGCACCCTCCATCGGTATGCAGGCCGGCGGACAAGCGAAGATCGCCTTGCCGAAGGCGGTTGTGATCATGGGAGGGCTTTCCATGCCGAATGTCCCGGTTACTCTGGAGCACGTAACGTCAACCGTCGCGAAATATCCTGATGCCGTCCTGATCGGCATCTGTTTCATGAACATGTTCGAGAAGGCCGGATGGCTGAAAACGCTGAAGTTTGACCTGTTGATCGATGCGGCAATCAATCCGGTTGAAGTCTGGCAATAAGCCTGAAAATCCCGGAATAATTTCATATTTACGATTCCCTGGCTCTCACAAGGAACGAAAAGGATGCCAGCCATTTTTGAAAATAAGTTATCGAATGCCTGCTAGGCAAATGAAAACCTGACTATTGCAGATAAAAAAAATTAGAGGTACGGGTTTCTGAGGCCCTTACCGACACCAAAGGATGCCCGCTCTTCGAGCGTCTTCCGGTTCTTGGTGATCTTCTCGGTGGCGAGCTTGGTGACGAGCTCAAGCCCTGGCTTAACCTGCTCGATGGGCTTGGTCTCGAAGCATCCGGCGGCCATCGCTTTGGCCCAGACATCCTCGCCTTTCTTGGTCCGCACAAAGACAGTGCTCCATCCGTCAGGACTCCCGACAGAGCCAGTTGAGACATCCGCCCATTCGGCGACGTAGTCGAGGCAGACGTGGTCTCCCGGCTGGTTGTACTTGTGGGTAACCTTCAGAGGCAGCGCAATCTCTGCGCCCCTTTCGGTTTTGACTGTGAACTTGCCTTTCCCGATCTCCATCTTCTTCACAGACTCGAGTTTCACACCGGCATGATCCTCGACAAGCTGCTGGATACTCTGGTAGGTGAAGTTTTCCATGCAAAAGATCCCGACAACGAGGGCGATGGCATCCGGGACATCCCGGAGGCCTGCCGGATACAGCTGACCTTTTCGTACAGCCTGCACCTGACAGGGAACTCCTACAATCCCGACCTTGTCAAGCCCGTAGCTCCTAGTCGCTTCTTTTATGAAGGAGACGCTGGGGCAGAGGTTGTACCTGGTTCCCCGAGATTTGAGAAGGTCGTCCTTGGTCATCGCGACCATGGGGCGCGGCTTCCACGGTTCATCCGAAGGCCCTGCAACGATGGCCCCATCGATGATCCCTGTCTCGAGCGCGTAGGCAAAGAGCTGTGTGACTATGCCTCCGTCTTGTGCGCCTTTGAGTATCTCCTTGTCCGTTGCTCTGGCCGAGACACAGGACTTGTAGTTTCCTAGGAAATTTTCCGCCATTTCTCTCACCTCAGAGTGCTCCCTTGATGAGTTCCTGGATGCTCTCGAAGTTCTTGATGACATCCATATTCAGGAAGCTCCTCGGACACTGGGTATAACAGGCACCACACTTGACACAGAGGTCGCGCTGACCCTGGGGCCGGCCATACTCGTGGGTGATAGCCCTGACCGGGCAGGCAGCTGCACAGGTTCCGCATCCGATGCAAAGGCCCTGGTTGATGACATCGGTCATCAGGTCGCAGAAGCACGCAGTCGTGCCCCTCTTTGCAAGGTTCATCAGCGGCTTAAGGTATGCTCCGGCAAGTTCTTTCTGCTCCTTCGTTCCTTTCAGGAGAAGGTATGCCATCACACAGACGTTCCTGATCAACTGGGGTGTCGGTGCGCATCCGGGGATGTACACATCAACGTTTATCAGGTCCCCAATCGGCAGGAATGCCTCGTGTTTTGGCTGGTTCTGTTGCCCACCCCGGGCGAACCGGGTAATGTTCCCATAACATGCACAACCGCCCACTGCGACCACGATCGCTGATTTCTCTCTGGTCTGTTTGATCTCTTCGACCGAGAGTTTATCATTGATACAAACGGATCCCTCGACGAGCGCCACATCCATTTTCGGGATGTGCCTGACATCTGCAAGAGTCAGGTCGTAGACATAGTCTACGTACTTGTCAAGGAGCGTGAGCAATCCTCCATAGTTGTCGGCTACCGCGACAAGGCAGCCCGTGCAACCACTCATGTGCACATGGCCGGCCGTAATCTTATCTGCCACAGGCTTATCCTCCTTTTTTGTAACTTCTGTCGTTTTCACCACGCCAGCACTTGGCTGTTGTTCCCTGCTGACGTCCTTTCCGAAGATTCTAGATAGCAGTCCCATATTCCACCCCAATCAGATTCAATACAAGGTGTACTGTCCTGGGAATAGCATTGGTAACCTCATCCGTGAGCCCGATCTCCATTTCCGGGCTTGTAACCCTTTTTGGCTGACATCCGACAATCGTGATATTGATGGAGTCCTTCAAACGTTCGAGCGGTTCGGAGAGGTCCCATGAATGGGCATCACGATAACTTCCCGCTGGAAGGTCTTCCGGTCGAAAGACCCGGAGCGTTCCTGGATCGGCACCGAAATCAGCGATATCTATGATAACCAGTTTTCTGGTTGACTCCGGGTCGAGGAGCGTGAATACAAAATGCGGTCCTCCGAGCCCCGCGTCCACTACCTTGACATTCTCGGGCAGCGGACGCTTGGAAAGCTCTTCGATAACCGCCGGCCCGAAGCCATCATCGGCAAAGAGCGGGTTCCCGCAACCTACGACCACTATTTCCGGATACAGCATGAGGGGATACTCACTGGATGAGTTTTTGAGCTACTATCCGCTTCTCCTCGTCAATTACGATCATGTGGGTCGCACAGGAGACGCAGGGATCATATGCGCGAACAACCATCTCAGCAATCTGCCAGGGTGCTCCTGTAAGAGCACGGCTGCATGTTGCAAAGTTCCATGTTGTCGGCACAAGCATCGAATACCACTGGACCCTCCCGTCCTTGACTTTTGCAAGGTGTACGTCGGTTCCCCGCGGTGCTTCGTTCGCTGCCCAGCCCATCGAGCCGTCTCCCTGGGGGATATGGTCTGCGAGGACCTTCCCATGGGGATTCAGGTCGTCGATTGCTGAAAGCATTGCATAGAACGAGTCGGTATACTCGAGCTGGCGTGCGATATGCTGGCCAAAGGTTCCCTTCTCGTCAAAGTTCTTGAAGGTCACCAGCCGTGCCCGTGGCCCGACTTCAACCGGCTGGCCATCGTACAAAGGGATACCGGTGCATGCTTCCATCTGGGGATTGACCTTTGTTCCGACCGGGGATGTGCCGCCGATAGGGTAGCTCGGATCTGCGAGGTTAACCTCGGCTTCTCCCATATACCAGTCCCAGGGGCGGGTTTCCTTAAACCTCTCATAGGACCAGGTAGGATTTTCAGAATGACTGGTTGTTCCATACACCGGATCAGTTGCCATGTATCCCTGGTCATGGTAACCAAGCGTCTTCGGGATGGGGATCTGTTTTCCGCCGACCTCGGTCCAGTCACGTTTCTGCATGTTCCTGATCACGGCGATCATGAAGTCCATTTGTTCATGCGCCAGGGTGAGCCCTTCCTTAGCGAGGTCATACATCTTCAGCTTCGCGTGGTCGGAGACATTCCTGTACATTCCGCCGACACGTGGATTGCTGGGATGGATAGCCTCTCCGCCTGCGATCTGGCCGATGGTCTGGCTGATTTCCCGGATCCTCTGGATCCGTTTCGCGACTGACCGAACCGGCTCCTGGGGGGTGAATGGATTGATCTTGGTGTCTGTTCCCGGGATGTAAAAGTCCGGCAGGATCAGGATGTTGTGCAGTGCAATACTGTGAGCCCTGTTGGCACACTGGAGGATGACACGAAGTCTCCTGGCATCATCAGGATACCAGCACTTGATGGATGCCTCCATCGCCTCTATTCCGGCGAGCGTATGGGCGATCGGGCAGATACCGCACACCCGGGAAGCGATCTTGGGAACCTGTTCCATCGTTTTACCGATGGCCAGCTTCTCCACACCTCTCACAGGAGTGATGCTCAGCCAATCACCACGCTCAACGATGCCCGCATCGTCAACCTTCAATACGAGCTTTGAGTGTCCTTCATGCCTTGTGGTTGGGGAGATCTCTACAACTTTCGACAAAATTATCGCCTCAATATATTGAGTTGTTCACATCGCTATACCGGTGTAAATCCACACAACTCATCTCGAGAGATGATTGACCGTACAGAGTACGTTCAGGATACATTACCACCTCCTATTATATATCAACTGCGTACTATTGCGGGGCAATCTCGCCCCGAATGCCGAAACAGAAAGAAATATAAGGGAAAAAGAAGTGAAAAAAGGAAATTCTGATAATAATCCTCTTGTAAGGTATAATCCGGGTCAGGAAATCAGTTTCCAGGGATAGAGAGATATTAAAATTCCTGCGATGTTATTCAATTTCTGTCTGCTCACCGTTCAGCTCGACAAAAAGTTCCGCCATCGTTGCCAGACGTTCGGCATATGCATCATGCTGGTGAATGCTCTCTTCATTCGTCTGCTTGATGGTAATTAGTGAATCTCCCGGAAGTTCCCTGAACTCGTTGATCACCTTTTTGGCGATCTCACGGACACAGTCTTCTACAAACCGTGGATTTTTATGGGCAGTGAGGACCACGTAGCTCTCATCACCCCTTTTAAGGAGTTCGTAGATGCTTGCACTCATGGAATCTTTGAGGATCCGGATGATCCTCTCGAGCTTCACATGCTGGTCGTCATCGATCTCGATCGAAAGGAAACCTCTCCCCCGCTGATTATGGGTTGCCATGGGGACATCCTTCAGGAATGCATCGATTGTATCTTTATCAACGCCAAGATTCTGAAGGACATAGATCGCCCGTTCTTTCATGATGTCCTGGGCACAGGGACAGGCAGTCATCCCGATCACTTCTGCGCCGATGCTCTTCCTGACGATCGGATCCCGGAACGTTCGTCGTGCGACAGCACTCGCATGAACCTTCACCACCTCATGGCAGCTCGTCTCCGATACCGGGGTCTCTCGCTTCACCATGAACTGGCTTTCCATGATCACTTCCGTGCGATCCGCGTATTCATGCCTGTCAAGGAGTTTCCGCGCGACGACACTGCAGAGATCTTCGATCTCTTTTACATGCCCATCAATAGCCTGTTGCAGCACTTCATCGATAACCTCAAAATTGCGGGAAAGATTTGCGCCCTTGAGGCTTCCCGGGAGATCAACGAAGACATCGAAATTCGAAATAAAGATGACCGGTCTTTTTTCAGGCCGGGACACCTCGACAAGCTTCTTTACGTTCTTCACGCCGACCCGGGTGAGGTTAATGCGGACCGCCGGCATCGTGGACTGGATATCGGGCAACTCGCGTCCAGCCCCTTGATTTGTCCCTTTAGAAATAAGCATCGCTCCAATCGGTTTTGACCGGTTGTACCATGTAATTTTTATATACTATATTTTAAGTCCTCTGTTATCGATACCTGAGGGAAGTCTATGATAAAGAAATATTACGAGTCAGATGCTGACCTCTCCGTCCTCGAAGGGAAACGGATCGCGGTCATCGGTTATGGCTCGCAGGGTAGAGGACAGGCCCTCAATCTGAAGGACAGTGGCCTCGACGTCATTATCGGTGTCAGGCCGGGAAAGAGCGCATCGACTGCCAGTGCCGAAGGTTTCAAGGTTTTTTCGGTCTCGGAAGCAGTAAAACAGGCTCAGATCGTCCAGATCCTTTTGCCGGATGAAAATCAGGCAGCGGTGTATCGGACAGAGATCGGGCCACACCTGTCAGAGAACAAGTGTTTGATGTTCTCGCATGGGTTTAACATCCATTTCGGCCAGATCGTTCCACCCCCCAACGTTGATGTCATTATGGTCGCGCCGAAAGGTCCGGGTGCACTTGTCCGGCGCATGTACGAAGACGGCAAGGGAGTACCGGCGCTGATTGCCGTCTACCAGAACTACACAGGCAATGCACATGCTCTGGCCCTTGGCTATGCGAAGGGGATCGGTGCGACAAGGGCAGTTGTGCTCGAAACGACATTCCGTGAGGAAACTGAAACCGATCTGTTCGGTGAACAGGCTGTGCTCTGTGGGGGAGTTACCTCTCTTGTCAAGGCCGGTTTCGAGACTCTTGTTGAAGCCGGTTACGCACCGGAAATGGCATATCTCGAAGTGGTTCATGAGCTGAAACTCATCGTCGACCTGATCTACGAGGGAGGCTTTACGAAAATGAGGAAAGCCATCAGCAATACGGCCCAGTATGGTGATCTCACACGGGGACCAAAAGTCATCGGACCGGAAGTTTACCTTGCCATGCAGGAGATTCTCAGAGAGATCCAGACTGGTGAATTTGCGCGTGAATGGATGCTCGAGAACATGGTCAATCGTCCGGTGTTCAATGCGCTTACGCAGCAGGATGAAGAGCACCTTTTAGAGGATATCGGTAAGGAAGTCAGGTCGCTCATGCCCCAGTTCCAGAAGAAATAATCTCTCTCTTTTTTAGACGGCAGGGCTCTCCTTCCGTTGTTGCGCTCCCCTTCAGAGCCAGCTGAGTATCACAGCCCTATCAGTGCAAGCTCATCCCTGCCTGTCGAATGATGTCCAATGGAAAACGTATCATCCTTTCATGATACGGTTCAGGCTGTCCAGAGCATTCGTTCTGTCAGTTGCTGATACCTCCAGGATCACGTCATCTCCAGACCGGACACATATTCCTTCGTCCTTGACCTTACCGATTATCTGATACGGGAATCCTTCAAGATCCTTTTCATCCGAGAATGCAATCAAGAATCGTCCATAGTTCTCCGTGAAAAGGGCAGTCAGGACATCGTTTTTCAGTTCAACTTCCGCACCGGGACAAAAAAGGGCCAGCGCGGATGCGAGCCCTCCCTGTGAGAGATCGGTCACAACCAGATCCGACTTGGACCGAACAAGTTTCCTGATCCCTGCCAGGAGGGAATGGTCGGCTACAGGCGGGGGTGCCCCTCCACAGGAGAAAACGGCATCAAGGACCGATCCACCAAAATACTCTCCGGTTATTCCAAGAAGCGCCAGCCCCATGCCATCACGGGGGGCGATCCTCCTCTTGGGGACACTCCTCCCCACCATCCCTATCGAAGGCGTGGGTTTGATCTGGGTGCACATCTCATCGCTCTCGTTATAGAGTGATACATTCCCGCCGACAACCGGGATCTCCAGTCTCCGGGCCATTTCACCCATCCCCTTGACTGATTCGGCCAGCTGCCAGAAGATTTCAGGGTGAACGGGGCTTGCAAAGTTGAGACAGTTTACGAGGCAGAGAGGTTCCGCACCTACGCTGGCCAGGTTTGCGGCATTCTCATAAACTGCATTCGCTGTACCAGCGAAGGGTGCAAGGTAAATATGTCGTGGATTGCATCCACAGGAGAAGGCAAGACCTTCACCGTCCAGCCTGAGCAACGCCGCATCCCCCTCACATCCGATTGTTCGCACCTGGACCTCGTGATCGTACTGCTCCCAGATCCACTGCTTGCCTGCCACTTCAGGGTGTGAAAGAACAGAAAGAAAGAGTGATCGGAGATCCCCCCCGGGGAGCGTAAATTCCCGGACTTGATTATACGGTCTTTGCTCCCAGATGCATTCCGGAGCATTCCCGCAAAGAAAATCTATGGGTATGTCTGCGACTGTTTTTCCGTGGAACCTGACGATATACCGAGGTTCATCAATGACCTCACCGATGTCACTCCACCGCAGGTCGTATTTCTCCGCAATCTTTCCCATCAGAGCGACATCCTCTGGATCGACTTCTACCAGCATCCTCTCCTGGGACTCGGCCAGCATAATCTCCACCGGCCGCATGTCCGGTTCGCGCTGATGAACCCTGTCGGCATGGATAAGTCCGCCGAAGGTGCTGCACATTTCACTCGATGCGCCAGCAAGTCCGGCGGCACCCAGGTCCCGACATGAGTATATTTTCTTCGTGTCTGCCATTTCCAGGATGGCCTCAATAAGGAGTTTTTCTGTGAAGGGATCACCGATCTGGACGCTGGGCCGATCTGAGGCTTCGGAATCCTCAGAAAGGTCCCGTGAGGCAAATGAGGCCCCCCCAAGTCCGTCCCTCCCTGTAGAGGCACCGATCAGGACAAGGCGGTTGCCCGGTTTTTTCACCCGGGCCGTGATATACGATGACGGGTGTACGATACCGACACAGACAACATTCACGAGGGGATTTCCGTCGTATCCCGGGTCAAAGGCTATGTCCCCCCTGACAACCGGTACTCCGATACAGTTACCATATCCTCCGATCCCGGCAACGACATGTTCAAGGAGATATCTGTTCTTCTCCTTATCCAGAGGGCCGAAGTAGAGCGGGTCCATGAGAGCGATTGGCCTTGCCCCCATAGACAACACATCACGGACGATTCCTCCGACACCGGTGGCAGCTCCATCGTGGGGGTCAACATAACTCGGATGATTGTGGCTTTCCATGCTGATAGCCAGAGCAATATTCTCATTGAACCGGACAATGGCGGCGTCATCCCCGGGTCCGAGAAGGACGTCTTTTCCCGTGGTGGGCAGAGTCTTCAACAACCACTTCGTAGAACGGTAACTGCAATGCTCACTCCAGAGATTTTCAAAGCAGGCCAGCTCCACATCAGTTGGTTCACGGTCAAGTGTATTCCGGATGGCGGTCAGGTCAGCAGCCGATAACATCTTGCTAGGAAGTCTCTAGAGAAGAACCTTATAATTGATCCTTCCGGTGGGAAGATGGTGGATTATATACCCTCCCGGGTAGCAAATGTATCCATGGTTGACGCGTACGAGGCTCTACTCAAGAAAGCATACAGCAATCTCACCGAGCCGACGGAATCGACTGAGCGTTTTACGGTCCCGGAAGCAAAGGTCTACATTGAAGGAAAGACGACAGTCCTCGAAAACTTTGCTGAAATTGCCGATGTAGTCAGGAGAGACAAAGACCACCTGATGAAATACCTCCTCGGAGAGCTCGGCACCGCTGGAAAAATAGATGGGACCAGGGCGGTTTTTAATGGAAAATTTGAACCAACCCTGATCAACGGGCTCATCAAGAGTTATGTCGAGGACTACGTGATCTGTTCGGAATGTGGAAAGCCGGACACACGCCTGGTCAAGGACGATCGATTCCTTCTTCTCCGGTGTGATGCCTGTGGTGGTCACCGTCCGGTGAAGAAACGGAAAGCGAAGACTGAGGTAGCCGGTACTGAACTCGCAGAAGGTCAGGAAATCGATGTAGAGGTCCAGTCAGTCAGCAAGAGAGGTGACGGGGTGGTCAGGATGGGGCGATATATCATGTATGTCCCGAGAGGGAAGCCTGGGCAGAAAGTAAAGATTCGGATTACAAGGATCTCCGGGTCGATTGTCTTTACCGAACAGGTATAAATTGAAAAAATATTATTCGACAGGAATACTCTGCAGAAGGTCGTCGCAGTAACCGGACAGGCGGGTACAGGCATCCTTGATCACTTCGAGTGGGTCCCTGTCTCCCCGTGTCGTGATGAGCAGTTCGGGATCTGAGAACTGGAACTTGATCAGGTATTTGGCAACCTCGACGGCAGGATCCTTGAGGATTTCCTCGGTGAGAGCGTTCATGAAGGTATGCCCTTCGCCATGGATTGTCAGTCGGGCCCTGTTCTTTCCGAGTTCAAGAATCTTGATATTCATTTCAGTAGGAATGAAAACTGAAGGATAATAAGGATGCGTATGGGCCACCAGATCCCGGAGACTCGATCAGTCCGGGAAAGAAAAGCTCTCCCCATCGGTCCCTGTATGAGCAAGACCAAACGGGATATGGTGACTCATATGCACACACCGGAAATCGGTAGCCCTCAGGTGTCCGGCAAGTGACACGGCTTCCTTATAGTTCATGTGTTTTGGTATGTGCCATTCGGGGGGGACA
>JAJRBS010000041.1 GCA_028679325.1 Methanoregulaceae archaeon
CACGTCATCTCCATCTTCAACCAGGTGCTCCTCCTCTTCCTGCTGGTGTACTCCCTGAAGTTCTGGAAGAGAGCAGACAAAAATGAACGGCTCGTCCTGGTCCTGCTGACCGCCCTTTCACTGGGGTCCGTTCCCCTGATCAATGCCTGGGACGTCATCCTCTATGCCCCGCTGACAGTCTTTATCGGCTACCTCATCTGGTATAAAAGCCGTGTCCAGGAGGATACTCCGGACCAGGGGATCCCGGGGGTCCTGAAGCGGACATTTCATCTGCTCCGGGGAGGAGGCCGGAAGAAGGAGGCAACGAAACACCTCCTCTGCCGGTCCTGGAGTTACCTCCTGCTGGTGCCTGTTCTTTCGGTTGCCCTTTACCTCCCCTACTACCTTGAGATGAACACCCGGGGCATCCAGGGGATTGGGCTCGTCCATTCGCCAACCCCGATGACCGCTTTCCTCCTGGTAAACGGCATCTTCATCGTCATCTTTCTTGTCTACCTCGTCCGGGACATCATACAAAAACCCGTCTGGCTGTTAACACCGATCCCCTTTGCCATCGCCGGTTACGCCTCGGCCGGGATCGCCGTCCTCCCCCTTGTGTACCTCCTCCTCCGGAAAAAGAGGACCCCGGCAGAGCTCCTCGCCATAACCGGGCTCCTGGTCCTCATCCTGGCCGAGTTCTTCTACCTGAAGGACAACATGGGGGAGCTCTATTACCGGATGAATACCGTCTTCAAATTCTACCTCCCGGCCTGGATAATCATGGGGGCCTCGGCCTTCTCGATGGTCTCCCTGATGCTTGAAGGACCTGTATCCAGGATGCGGATCACAAAGGGGATGAAGGACGCGGCGCTGATCGTGGCCGTCGGGACGCTCCTCGTCCTTCCCCTTGTTGCTCCGCTCGACTACCCGTACAGGGATGCCACCCTCGACGGTCTGGCCTATCTTGATACTGCCCATCCGGGTGATGCCCGTGCTGTAAGATATCTCCAATCCCTTGATGGTGTATCGGGGATTGTCGAGGCCGAGGGAGGCGATTATACTTATTTTGCGAGGGTATCCTCGTTCACCGGTATCCCGACCATTATCGGCATGCCCTTCCACGAGTTCATGTGGAGGGCTGACGGCTGGACCGATCGGGCGCGGGATGTACGGACTATCTATGAAGACCCGGACCAGACCCGGCCTCTCATGGACAAGTATGGTATGAGCCACCTCTATGTCGGGGATCCCGAACGTGAAAGGTACATGGTTCGTGTCGACGAGACAGGACTCCGGCTGATCTATGATCAGGAAGGGGTCAGGATCTACAACATTTCCTCCTGAAAATGCAAAGGGAAGGTCGGGTCACAAACATTTATTTCAGTTCCTGACGAACTAATATGGCTGCATCGTCGTTACTGACTGATGAGTTATGAAGGAGGTGTTGCACCCTCCTGAATGAGGTGAGTTATGGCAAAGTCATACGTCAAATACCAGGTTTCTGAAGAGATCCAGAACAAGGCACTCGAAGCTCTCGAGATCGCACGCGATACAGGTAAGATCAAGAAAGGTGCGAACGAGGCCACCAAGGCCATCGAGAGAAGCCTTGCCGCTCTTGTTCTCATCGGTGCTGATGTCGAACCCGAGGAGATCGTGATGCACCTTGGGCCACTCTGCGAAGAGAAGAAGATCCCGTTCCTGTACATCAATAAGCAGAACGACATCGGGACCGCCAGCGGGCTCGAGGTAGGATCGACTGCTGCTGCGATCGTCAAGCCCGGGAAGGCCAAAGACCTCATCGATGAGATTGCCAAGCAGATCAGCGACCTGAGAGCGTGACCTGATCATGGCTGACGAAGGAACGCCGGCAGAAGTTATCGAGGTGATCGGCTCGACCGGGATGCATGGTGAGGCTATGCAGGTCAAGTGCCGGATCCTTGATGGTCCCAACAAGGGGAGGATCATCACCCGTAACACCGTCGGTCCGATTCGGGAAGGTGACGTTCTGATGCTCCTTGAGACAGAACGTGAGGCAAAGAAGCTCTCAAGAAGGTGAAAAACATGGTTGAACAGAAAAACTGCAGTTTCTGCGGTGGGGCTATCGATCCAGGTACCGGGAAGATGTTTGTGCGGAAAGACGGCAGCATCTTCTACTTCTGCGGCTCGAAGTGCCAGAACAACTTCCGGCTCGGACGAGCCCCCCGGAGAGTCCCGTGGACCCTTGCCGGACGAAAGGCGATGGGCAAGGAGTAGGGGATGGAGCAGACCTTTGTGATGGTCAAACCCGACGGGGTTGCCCGGGGGATCATCGGGGAGGTCATCACCCGGCTGGAAGGGAAAGGATTGAAGATGGTCGGGGCCAGGTTCGAGCGCCTCCCCGAGAAAAGGGTGATGGAGCAGTACCGGGAGCATATCGAGAAACCATTCTTTCCCTCGCTCCACCACTATATCACCAGTGGTCCGTGCCTGCTGATGGTCTGGGAGGGGAGATCCGCGGTTTCCGTGGTTCGGACGCTGATCGGGAAGACAAATCCGGCCGAAGCGGCACCGGGGACAATCCGCGGTGACCTGGCGATGGATATCGGGAGAAACGTCGTACACGCCTCGGATTCACCCGAGAGCGCACGGCGAGAGATATCCATTCACTTCTCCGAGGATGAGATCTGTACCTACAAGAGGACCGATGAACCGGTCCTCTATGAGTGACCAGGGTCGGGAAAAGTTCTTTCTTTTTTAAGACAAGAGATCACCCCATGGCAGGGGACACCCTAACATTTTCTCTTCTCGCCCTTTCGTCCCTCATCATCATTGTCAACCCCCTCGCCGCGACCCTTACCTTCGTGTCCCTGACATCGGGGATGGAGGAGAGCACCCGGCTCCGGGTAGCGAGCGAGTCCTGCCGCTACGCCCTGATAATCCTCGTGGTCTTTGCGCTTCTTGGCGGCATCATCCTCCAGCTCTTTGGTATCACCATCGAGGCCTTCAGGATAGGGGGAGGGATCCTGCTCTTCCTCATCGGTATGGAGATGGTGTATGCCAGGACCTCCCGAGCCAAGCTGACAGCCACGGAGAAGTACGAGAGCAGGGAGGCCGAGGACATCTCCATGACCCCCCTTGCCATCCCCATGATCGCCGGCCCGGGGGCAATCACAACCACCATCGTCCTCATGAATGAGGCTGTCGGCTCCTACTTCGAGGCCGGGATCGTGCTCGCCTCTATCCTTGTGTCAATCCTCCTCACCTTTGTCATGATGTCCCGCTCAGATATCATCGTGGCAAAGGTTGGACAGAAGGAGTTCCGCGCCGTCAACCGGCTGATGGGGATGATGCTCATCGCCATTGCCGTCCAGTTTGTCATAGCCGGCCTTCTTTCAGCCTTTCCGGTGCTTGTCGGCTGACGGGCGGGTGCTGCACCATCGGGTGTGTATATCAGCCATGAAATCCCAGCTGGTAGGTAGAATGTATCGCCTCACCTGCGTTTACTGCGGCGAGAAGTACCGTCCGGATGAGATCCTGTATACCTGCAGGAAATGCGGCCATCTCCTGGCCGTGGAGTACGACCTCTCGAGGGTTTCCATCCGGCCCGAGGTGTGGCGGAAGCGACCCCTCTCGGTCTGGCGGTACCGGGAACTTCTGCCGGTCACCATCCCGCCCGTGACTCTCCAGGAAGGAGGAACCCCTCTCTATCACCTCAAACGCATCGGCGAGGAGATCGGTGTACCAAAATTGTATGCCAAGCATGAGGGAATGAACCCGACGGGGTCTTTCAAGGACCGGGGGATGACTGTCGGGGTGAGCATGGCGCTTCAGCTCGGAAAGACAACGGTGGCCTGCGCCAGCACCGGCAACACCTCAGCCAGCCTTGCTGCCTATGCAGCAAGAGCCGGGATACCGGCCGTCGTCCTGCTCCCGTCCGGCAAGGTTGCCCTGGGCAAGGTGGCCCAAGCCCTGATGCATGGTGCAAGAGTCATCTCGGTACGCGGTAACTTCGACCGGGCCCTGGAGATGGTCCAGGAACTCTGCACCAGTCATGGTCTCTACCTTTTAAACTCGATCAACCCCTTCCGGCTGGAAGGGCAAAAGACCATAGGATTCGAGACTATCGACCAGCTCCCCGGGGTCCCTGACCGGATGGTCCTGCCGGTCGGGAACGCAGGGAACATCTCTGCCGTATACAAGGGACTTCTCGAATTAAAGACCCTCGGGCTGATAGACCGGCTCCCCATGATGACCGGTATCCAGGCAGCCGGATCAAGCCCTGTTGTCCGGGCAATCCGGGAGGGCCTCGCTGAAGTTGTCCCCGAGGAGAGTCCCGAGACCGTGGCCACAGCCATCAGGATAGGGGCACCGGTCAATGGTGAAAAGGCTCTGGAAGCTATCCGGAAAACAGGCGGTACCGCGGCCGCTGTAACCGATAGTGAGATCCTTGCCATGCAGAAGGACCTTGCCCGGAAAGAGGGGATTGGGGTTGAACCAGCGTCAGCTGCCTCTGTGGCCGGGGTCAGGAAGCTCGTCGACTCCGGGATCATCGATCCCTCGGAATGCATCGTGTGCGTGGTGACCGGGCACCTCCTCAAGGACCCGGAGACGGTGATACGACAATGCGAATCCCCGACAGAGATCGATGCCGATCTGCCATCGCTGCTCTCTGCCTTGCAGTGGTCCTGATCGCGGCTCCGGCCTTTGCCCTTTCAGCGGAATACCGCATTCTTCCCAACGGAACATCTTTCCAGGGGGAGATCGAGGTAAAGAATGCAGAGCGGTATCAATTCACCGAGAGTGGTATGCTTGGCGAGAAGATCCCGGTCCAGGTTACCGGAGTCTCGCTGGCGGGCAATTGTTTTCCCTGCTGCTTCACCTGGCAGGATCGTTCCACCATCAGCTTCCCGGCGGGGAACTACACGGTCCGGTTCACCGGGATTGTCCGCGACAACCACCTGGTCGTGGCCTACCCTGAACAGTACAACGTCACCATGGTCATTCCCGAAGGACTTGATGTAAGAAGCCGGTTCCTCGGCATGATCAGCCCAGGCGGGGAGGTCAGCGAATCGAAAGACGGCAACCTGGTCGTGACCTGGAAAGAGACCCGATCGGCCGAGGTGCGTTATTACCCCCCGGAACGGGAGAACCTTCTTATCTGGTTCGGGCAGTTCTGGGTGATCATCGCTGTCGTTCTCCTCCTCCCGTTCTTTCTCATGAGGTCGAGAAAAGAGTAAGAAGTCCCGGAAGATCATCCGGGGCCGGATTTTATTTCTTCAGCTGGATATCGATCCCGAACTTCTCTGCATTGCGGTCGGCGATGGCCTGGATCTTACCGATCTCATCGTCATTCCTCTTTGGTCTGAAGAGGTGGCGGAAACGTTTCTGCTCCTTCAGATACTCCTCGACCGGCTTCCTGACCACCTTCTTAACCCGTGTGACCTTCCCCTCCTCCATCTCAAAATTGACCCAGAGGCCGGTCTCGATGGCGAGCTTGCCGATAGCGATGGTCTTCTCCCCCTCAAAGCCCCACCCGGTGCAGCAGGGAGCGTGAATCTGGACATAACAGGGCCCGGGGGTATTGACCGCCTTCTCAACCTTCTTCCGAAGGTCCGGAGGATAGGCGATGGATGCCGTGGCCACGTACGGTGCACCGTGGGCGGCAAGGATGGCCGGGAGATCCTTCTTCGGCCGTTTGTTTCCGTACGAGCATCTCCCCGAAGGGCTGGTGGTGGTGCTCGCATCATAGGGTGTCGCACCGGATCGCTGGATGCCGGTGTTCATGTAGGCCTCGTTATCGTAGCAGATGTAGGTGAAGTCATGACCACGCTCAAATGCCCCGGAGAGGCAGAGCATGCCGATATCAAAGGTTGCCCCGTCACCACCAAGGGCAATCACCTTCTCTTTCCTCCCCTGCTTCTTCAGGGAGGCCACGACACCGGAAGCCACCGCGGAGTTATTCTCGAAAAGGGAGTGGATCCAGGGGACTTTCCAGGCTGTCTCGGGGTAGGGGGTGGAGAAGACCTCCATACACCCTGTGGCCGAGACCACAATGGTATCCTTTCCGGCAGCGTCGAGGATGAGCCGTGCCACCATTGCCGCCGCACATCCTGCACAGGCCCGGTGGCCGGAGTCAAAGAGGACGCACGCCGCTTCATCTTCTTTCATCGCAGCACCTCCTGGCGAAGACCGTAGTAAATATCTCCTTCACCCGCTTCGGCCTTGGCCACCACCGACGCGATATCCCTTTTCCGGACATCACGGCCTCCGAGACCGATGATATAGCCCTGGACAGAGACCCCGCTTCCGTAGAGAGCGTCCCTGACCTCGAGGGCAGCTGCTCCCCGGGACCCGAGTGATACGTTCTTGTCAAGGACTGCCACCGTTGTGACCCCCGAAAGGGCCTTCCGCACCTCCTTATGCGGGAATGGCCGGAAGCAGCGAATCTTGAGGAGCCCGACCCTCTTTCCGGCATCCCGCATCTCATCGATGGCGTCCTTGACTGTCCCGCAGATCGACCCCATGGCCACGATAGCCACATCTGCGTCATCGAGGCGGTATTCCTCTACGAGGCCGCTGTAATCCCGGCCGAACATCTCGTTAAACTCCTTCCCTGCTTCCGGGATAACCGAACGGGCCTTGTCCAGGGCCTGGTCGATTGCGTACCGGAACTCCATGTAGTAGTCCGGAGAGGCAAACAGCCCGAAACTGACAGGGTCAGCCGCATCCAGACGTTGATACGGCCGGAAAGGCGGGAGATAGGAATCCGCCTGTTCCTGGGTGAGGGTATCCACCGGTTCGTAGGTATGGGATAGGATAAAACCGTCGAAACAAACGAAGGATGGCAGGAGAATGCGATGGTCCTCGGCAACTTTATAGGCAAGGTAATGAAGATCGGTAGCCTCCTGGTTATCCTCGGCATATAACTGAAGCCAGCCCGAGTCCCGGAGTGAGATGGAATCCTGCTGGTCGTTCCAGATGGAGAGCGGGGCCCCCATGGCCCGGTTCACAATGGACATGACCACCGGGAGGCGCATCCCCGCACAATTGAAACAGACCTCGAACATCAGCGCAAGGCCCTGCGATGTGGTGGCAGAATAGACCCTCGATCCTGCGGCGCTAGCGCCGAGGCAGGCAGAAAGCGCAGAGAATTCACTCTCGACGGTGATGTAATCGGCATCGATCTCGCAATTGGCTGCCATGTCTGCCAGGGCCTCGACAATGTGAGTCTGGGGGGTAATCGGGTAAGCGGCTATGACCTGCGGGCGGCAGCGTCCCACTGCTTCGGCAACGGCATGTGACCCTTCCATTATCTCAAGCATTCTACTTCTCCTCCTTGGTCATCTCTACTGCCTCACTGGGGCATTCTTCGGCGCACAATCCGCACCCCTTGCAATAGTCGTAATCGGTGACAGGCAGGCCTTCCTCGTCCTCCATGATACATCCCTCGGGGCAGACGGTGGTGCACATACCGCACCGGGTGCACTTTTCATGCACAAACACCGGCCGAAAGACCCTCCATGAACCTGTCTTGTTCTCCCTCGATCTTCCCGGTCGAGCCGTACAGCCCAGTCCCATGGCCATCAGGCAGCCCCCTTCACGGCCTGATAGGCTTCCGTCGCCGCCGCTATGTTTTTCCCCGCAAGATCGCCTGAGAATCTCCTTCGTACGGCATCCTCGAGGGCCTTTAACTGAATCTCACCACTTGCCGCTGCAAAGGCCCCCATGAGGGTAGTATTGGTGATAGGAAGTCCCAGGTGTTTCAGGGCGATCGACGTTGCATCAAGGGTGATGACTTTCACCCCTTTAGGGAACGGGTAGCTGAGGTCCTTCTCGGTATTGATGATGGCGATACCTCCTTCTTTCAGCCCTAAAAAGACGTTGACATCCTTGATCAGGGTGCTGTCCTGGACGATGATGTAGTCGGGTTCGTACACCTGGCTTCGGAGCCGGATCTTTTTTGTATCAAACCTCACAAAGGCCTGGACCGGAGCCCCACGGCGTTCCACGCCGAAGGCCGGAAAAGCCTGTGCGAACACGCCGCCCTCAAAGGCGGCCACGGCGATCAGTTCGGCGGCGGTGACCGAACCCTGGCCGCCCCTGCCATGGATACGCAACTCTCTCAAGAAAATCCCAGCTATAATTTGTCATGATTAATAATAAAAATTTACATATATACGCCGATGCCGAGAATGTCCCGCCTTCCGGTGAAGACCTCCCTGGCAATACCGGCAAGCCCCCGGGAAGCACTCCATTCATCATAGACCCGGATCTTTCGGTGAAGGAGGCTTCCGACTTCTCCGGCAATCAGGGGTCCCAGTGAGCCGGCGACGGCAACTTCGGCGGATGGACAGAGAATGAGGAGGGAGGCGCATTCCATGGCCGAGAAGAGAGCAATGGTCCGCAGCCTCTCTTCTTCCCGAAGTGTATGCCGGACACCGGCCCTGAGGAAAGCCTCGTTCGCCGAAAGAAGACCTGCATCAATATCCCGGATGGCCTGGACATCAAGGGCACCATGTTCAAGACCGGGTGCGAAGATACAGGCATCAAGGGCACCGGTTATCTTTCCCCCGGTCACCAGGAGGGTGACGGTATTTGAGGAGACATCAGATACAACGAAGTCGTGACCAAGATCCCGGAACACCTGCCAGACGATCCCGATCTTTTCAGGGCTGGCCTGGTGGGAGTAGGCATGAAATCTCGGATCCGTAGGGGATCGCCTGTGAAGGCCGGGGACAAGGACCGCAGGGAGGGCACTCTCGCGGATCTGATCAAAAACCCTCGTTCCACCCCCGATCTTCTTCCCGGCGCCTTCCTGCGAGAGGACTCCCCTGTCTTTCACCTTCTCAAGGGCGGTAATACGGCTGATCGCGTCACCCATGGAGTATGTGAGGGCAATTCCTTCGATATCCCGGACAGGCCCCAGCCTCTCCAGGTCCTGCCACCGGAAATCCCGCGCTTCCATCCGGGTGATCTTGAACTCCTCACATCCATTCGAAAAGCGGATCGAGGTGGTTCCATGGTCGATGCCGATATACATACCAACCTGTGGTTGGTCATGGCTCTTACCCTTTGTTGCACTGAAGGTCACTTTGAGGGTACCCCGGGTCAGGTGACGGGTCCTTTGGGATCAGCAACTCGAGTGAAAAAAGGTGGAGGCAGCGGACTCTCCCTGACCCCCCAACGGACAAGTAAGAACAGGGATGACTTTAATGGGTGAAAAATCCATAGTTCCCGGAGAGACATGAGATCGGTTATCACCGGCGGAGCTGGCTTTATCGGTTCCCACCTCGTTGATGCACTCGTCGCAAGAGGCGATGAAGTCACGGTTATCGACAACCTTGTCACGGGGAGTCTTGGTACCATCAACACCCATGTCATCGATGAGACGGTCAGATTCGTCTGCGAAGACCTCCTCGGGGACGGCTGGCAGGATCTGCTTGCTGGCCAGGACAGAGTGTATCATCTCGCCGCAGATCCGGACGTCCGGGCCAGTGCCGGCAGCCCTTTCAGGGTTTATCGGGAGAACCTTGCCGCAACTGAGTGTGTTCTCGAGGCTATGCGCGAGCAGGGGGTTACAGAACTGGTCTTTACCTCGACCTCAACAGTATATGGCGAAGCCTCGGTTATCCCGACTCCTGAAGATTACTCGCCCATGGAACCGATCTCGATCTACGGGGGAACAAAGCTTGCCTGCGAGGCCATGATCTCTTCGTATGCCCACACCTACGGCATGAAGGCATGGGTCTTCCGGTTCGCAAATATCGTTGGCCCCCGGAGCAATCACGGGGTAATTTGGGATTTTGTCCATAAACTAAGGGATAATCCGCAGGAACTCGAGATCCTTGGGGACGGGCGACAGATCAAGTCCTATTTCTCGGTGGAGGCCTGCATCGAAGCCTTCCTCTACGCCACAGCCCATGCTCATCAGCCCTTCAATGTTTTCAATATCGGATCAGAAGACTGGATAGATGTCCGGTCCATTGCCGAAATTGTCATCGGGGAGATGGGACTGTCGGGAATTCCTCTTCGCTATACCGGAGGAGACCGGGGGTGGAAAGGGGATGTGCCGAAGATGCTCCTCTCCGTTGAGAGACTCAGGGGACTGGGCTGGAGGCCGCTGACGAATTCCGAAGAATCTGTCCGCAGGGCAGCCCGGGAGCTTGTCCATGAGATCCAGGGATAAGCCCGGGTATCAGCAGGCAAGGGAGGTCAAAATCCCATGAAATATCTGGTTGTCCTCGGTGATGGGATGGCAGATGAACCGGGCCCGGGAAAAAAGACTCCGCTCGAGATCGCTGATACCCCCTGGATGGACAAGATTGCCAGGGACGGCGCCATGGGGATGGTACGGACAATCCCGGAGGGGTGTGAGGCAGGAAGCGATATTGCAAACCTCGGTATTCTCGGTTATGACCCCCGTCGCTATTATACCGGGAGAGGCCCCCTTGAAGCGGCGAGCCGTGGCATCTCCCTGGCCCCGTCCGATATCGCGTACCGGTGCAACCTGGTAACGGTGAATGCGGGGATCATGGCGGATTTCTCCGCCGGTCATATCAGCAGCAGCGAGGGAGAGCAACTCATCGAGTCTCTTGAGGGATCTCTACCGGGGATCCGCTTCTATCCCGGGATCAGTTACAGGAACCTCCTTGTCGTCCACGATGGTAGCGGTGCGGTCACCTTTCCGCCCCACGATATTGTCGGGAGAGAGATCGCTCCATACCTGCCAGAAGGAAGTGACGCCGCCATCCTGCGGGCGGGCATGGAAAAAAGCAGGGCGGTATTTGCTGATCATCCGGTTAACAGGGCCCGCGTTGCCGGGGGGAAAATCCCGGCAAGCCAGGTATGGCCCTGGAGCGGGGGAAAATATCCCTCTCTCCCCTGCTTTTCGGACATGTATGGTCTGGCCGGCGGCGTCATCTCAGCCGTTGACCTTCTTGCCGGAATAGCCCGCTGCGCAGGGATGGAAGTCATAACCGTCCCGGGGGCAACCGGGTATCTCGATACGGATTACCAGGCCAAGGCCCGGTACGCTGTCAGGGCACTGGAACGCCTCGACTTCCTGTACCTGCATGTTGAGGCTCCCGACGAGGCAGGGCATCTTGGGGATGCCGATGAGAAGGTGGCGGCGATCGAAGGCGTGGACGGGATGATAGGTACGATCATGCAGGAATTTTCAGGCACTATCGCTGTACTCCCGGATCATCCTACCCCTCTGCGCTTAAAGACCCATACTGCCGACCCGGTCCCCTTCGCGATCCTCGGAAAGGGGAAGGATGGCACCCGATCCTTCTCTGAGCGGGAGGGGATGAAGGGGAAGTATGGCACTATCGAGGCCACTGAATTCCTCCCGCTCCTCTTCTCCTGATCCGACGGAGGAAACGGCATCATAAACCATATCAGAGCCGGGAACATACCATGATGCATGGGCGCCCGCAGGAATCTCACTATCGGGGTCACCATCAACCTCGAGCACTACGAGAACCTCCGGTTGGAGGTGAACGGGGAGGCGGAATCGGTAGCCGAGGCAGACGACCTCATCCGTTTCCTCGATGAGATCCTCGGGAAGTTCGGCCAAAAGGACCCTGCAACTAAGGAGCGGGTGGACAGTTACCGGAGAAGGGTACTACCCCGCATCCCTCCTGACGGGACAATGAGCGAGCCGGTCAATCTTTCACCTGTTGAACGACGACCGGAGAAGACAGATGCCTGTGCACCGACCAGCCCTGTCACGGAGCCCGTGACATCGGCGCCGTCTCCCGGGGGTTCGTTGCGGGATGCATCTTCTCTCAGCTGCGAGAACTGCGGCGGAGGGGTCAGTACCGCAGAACAGAAGATGAGCCAGCTTTTCACAGGAAAGACCCTGTGCAGGGGCTGCATAAAAAAAGTCCAGGGATGATGTGGAGATGAAAAAGAACCTGCTCATGTGGGATGAGTCCCTCTTCCGTGATCCCGAGGTCTTTGAGATAGATCATGTCCCTGAACAGTTCAACCACAGGGAATCCCAGATGCGGGAACTGGCTTTCCAGGTCCAGCCCGGCCTCCGAGGCGGTCGCCCTCTGAACAGCGTCTGCCGCGGTCTGCCGGGGACCGGAAAAACTACCAGCGTCCGGAAGCTCTTCGGGGAGATCGAAGAGTCTACCCGGAAACTTGTGCCGATCTACATCAACTGCCAGATCGATAACACCAAATTCGCCATATTTTCCCAGATTTACCGGAAGCTCTCAGGCCACCTCCCCCCTGCCTCCGGCACCTCGTTCAAGCAGGTCTTCGATGCCATCGCCCGGCTTCTCCAGAAGGAGGCAGCGGTGCTGCTGGTGGCCCTCGATGACGCTAACTATCTCCTCTATGAAAACGAGATGAACCGGGTCCTGTATTCCCTGCTTCGGTCCTATGAAGCCTACCCTGGGACAAGGATTGGTGTCATCGTTATCATCAGCGACATGGATGTCGACTTGTCCCGCGAGGTCGATGCCCGGGTCTCATCGGTGTTTCGCCCCCTGGAGATATATTTCCCGCCGTATGGCGAGGATGAGATCAAAGAGATCCTCTCCGAGCGTGTAAAGCAGGGAATGTTCCCGGGCGTGCTCTCCGAGGAGATGTTCGACCTCGTGGTAGAGCAGACTCAGAAATCCGGCGATCTCAGGGTGGGAATTGACCTGATAAAGAGGGCCGGTCTTCACGCAGAGCATCGGGCGAGCAGGGCTATCACTTCAGACGACGTGTGCAAGGCTTATGATTTCTCCAAGTACCTGCACCTGTCTTCGTCGGTCAGGTCCCTGAAAAACGAAGAGAAGGCGGTACTCAGGGACATAGCCCGCCAGAGTCTGGCTGAAGGTGACATGAACGCCGGAGAGATCTACAAAGCGGTGAAAGCCGGCATGCCGATCGGATACACCCGCTTCTATGAGATCGTCAAAAAACTCGATGCCATGCGTCTGGTCGACCTCCAGTACCGGGAAGGGAAGGGACGGACGCGGGTGATCAGCCTTCGCTACGATCCCGAAAAAATTATCGAATATATCGGGGAAGGATAAGCGGGAATTCGATCTATTTGACAAATCTTATCTCTTCATCCACCATGTTTTATTGGTAAAACGGGGGTATTCCACGTGCTCAGTGTGAATGAATTAGCTCTTGAAATTTTCGAAAATCTGGCAGAATATGCTGAGGAATTCAATGCTGCCTATCATGAACTGGACAACGGTGCCAGGATCGTAGACTGCGGGGTCAGTGTACGGGGAGGGTACGCAGCGGGGAGAGCATTTACCGAGATCTGCATGGGTGGACTCGGGGAGGTCAATTTTCGGACGGGACACATAAAGGATTTCCCGATTCCGTTTATCGATGTGTTTACCGATTTCCCCTCCGTCTCCTGTCTGGGGGCCCAGAAGGCGGGGTGGACTATCAAACATAATAACTATTTTGCCATGGGGAGCGGACCTGCACGGGCTCTCGCCCTCAAGCCGAAACATACCTATGAAGTCATCGAATACGAAGACGATTTCGATTCAGCGATCATCGCCCTCGAGAGCGACCATCTCCCCAATGGCGGCGTCATGGAAAAGATTGCGGAAGACTGCCAGGTCGATGTCGCAAATATTTGCGCCGTTGTTGCACCGACTGCATCCCTCGTGGGATCGATCCAGGTGGCCGGCAGGTGCGTCGAGACCGCTATCTACAAATTAAACGAGCTCGGGTTTGATACGAAAAAGATCATCTCGGGGTTCGGGACGGCGCCGGTCCCTCCGGTTAAGAAAGATGCAACCCGGGCTATGGGCACCACGAACGACGCCACAATCTACCATGGACGGATCGTGTTGACGATGAAGGCCCCGGAGATCAAGGAATACCTTGACAGGATACCGAGTAACAAGTCCAAAGGATATGGAAAGCCGTTCTATGAGATCTTCAAGGAAGCTGGCTTTGATTTCTACAAGATCGATACATCGCTCTTCTCGCCCGCAGAAGTTGTCATCAATGAACTAACCGAAGGAGCTGTTTACCATGTCGGGCGCGTTAACCCCGATGTGACCCTGAAATCGTTTGGCTTCACCTGAAAAGGGTCCATCTTCTTTTTCTTCGCGACATGCCCGTGACCGGTCAGGGACAGGAAGCCTGGGAACGCGATTACCTTCAGCGAGGGAGACGGTTTGGGGGATCGCCGCCCGACCTTCCTTCGCTGCCTCACGGATCCATTGTTCTTGAGGCCGGATGCGGCGATGGAAAAACTCTCTTCGCAATGAGCAGGCGTTCGTGGGAGATCCTCGCCCTCGATTTCTCCACTGAAGCGGTCAGGATCTGCACGAAAGCCCCGTATTTCAAGGGAATGACCGGTATCATCGCCAATTTGACGGCTCTTCCGCTCTGCAATGCCTCCTGCGATGCGGTTTTTCTTTCCCATGTCATCGGTCATGCAAGGGAGGAGGAAAGGAAGAAGATAGCCTCTGAGACGATCAGGATCCTGAAGCCGGGAGGCTGTCTCTTCTTCCGGGAATTTTCCCGATTCGACTTTCGCTCAAATTCCGGATCTCTGACAGAAGAAGGCACCCGGCTCCGGGGGGACGGGATTTGCACGCACTATTTTACTCTGCAGGAGGTAACGACCCTTTTTTCGGACCTGTCATGCCACACCATCTCCGAAGAGGTCTGGTCCCTGAAGACAAGGGGAGGTGTTGTCCCGAGAGCGGAGATCATTGCCCATTTTCGAAAAAAGACCAGCCCGAACGACGGGGTAGAATCGGGCATGAGTCAGCAGTCTTAATATCTTACCTGTCGATTTAGTGTAGTCTCTCCCCGGGCTCGTGGTCTAGCTGGTTATGACGTCGCCCTTACACGGCGGAGGTCAGGAGTTCGAATCTCCTCGAGCCCATGTATCCGTCACATTTTCCCTGGCAAGGATCAGGTTATCCTTTTCGTGCCACTCATTGAACCTGACAGGTGCGAGTCTTCATTTTTAACATGTTTTTTATGGCATCACCAACCCTCAGCATGCAATCACCACAAAAAAAGTCTCACAGGTTTTCCTGATTAAAAGTCCAAGGGAGTATGACTGGTCCCCTCCCCTGTTTCGGGACAGACACTCAATCCCCACTCCGCAGTCTTTATAAATAGATGCCCTGCGGCACCCCTCCATTTTCAGGCCTTTATAGAACCCGGATTCCGCGTTCACGGAAAAATCGTGACAAAGTCACGGTCTACGGTTCAGGAACCGGGCGGATTTACGATTTTTTACAATATCTTCAATAAAGCGTTATTTTTTTAAAATAACGTCAATTAATAGCTATTTTATTTCAGGTAATGTGTGGGGTCAGATCACAAAAAGATGTCCGGAGCGGCTGACGCCTCTCAAAATATCAGCAAAAATCATGAATTCAACCGCTTAATTTATATAGAGGAAGATTAAATCCATTTTTTGGTGCACCGATTCCGCGGGCGACGCCTGCCTGAAAAGCACTAAACAATCAAGGTGGCATCAATATTGGCAGTACTCCAGGCAGAGCAATGACGGGGCGGTTGTTTCGGTACACCAAAGTGAGATAATACATCCTGATAAAAAAAGTATCGGATCGCATCGGGCAGCAGGGGCCGTTT